>NZ_JBFUFC010000059.1:0-18705 GCF_056403635.1 Microbacterium sp. P2_F9
GCCGCCGCGGGCACGCCGCCGCGGGCACGGCGGCGGCCTGGGGCTCCGGCATCCGGCGCACTTTCACGCCGAAGAGATCGGATCGCAGCGAGTAGACCACCGCGAAGACGAAGGCCCAGAGCAGGACGAGGAACCCGATGCGCAGCAGCAGGAGCGTCAGTTCGCTCACGGCAGGGGTCCTCCTTCGCGCAGGTCGAACGCGCGGGTCACATCGGCGGCGGGGAGGGGCGGCTTCGGGGGCGTGGCCTGCGCGACGACGCGGAACACGATGTCGGTGTGGCCGATGGTCACGGTGGAGTCCGGCGGAAGCGCGGCCTCGACGACCTTACGTCCATTGAGCAGGGTCCCGTTGGTCGAGTTCATGTCGCGCACCATGGCGCGCTCGCCGTCCCACAGGATCTCGACGTGCCGGCGGCTCGTGCCGGCATCGGCGACCGTGATGTCGGCGTCGCTGCCGCGGCCGATCACCGTGCGTGATTTCAGGAGCGGATGCCGCTGCCCGGCGATGTCGACGACGCCCCGCCAGGCGACCGTGCCCTGCACCGTGGACGAGCTCACCCGCAGGGTGCCGGTCGAGAGCTGATCGTCGCGCTCGATCGCGATCGACACGGGGCCGGCGAAGCTGTAGCCCTGGGCCTTGGCGTGCTTCTGGACGAGCGTCATCAGCTCATCGTCGAGCGCGCCGCCTAGAGCGCGCATCTTCTCGTCGTCCGAGGTCGACAGCCGCAGGACGAAGGTGTTCGGGGCCAGAATGCGGTCGCGCGAGACCACAGCCGCCTTCGTGTCGAGTTCGCTGCGCAGTGCAGAGGCGAGCTCGACGGGCTGAATGCCGCTGCGGAAGGTCTTCGCGAACGCGCTGTTCACCGCGCGTTCGAGACCTTTCTCGAAGCTGTCAAGTAGTCCCACGCGACTCCCCAAGGCAGGCTGGCCAGTTCGGTACATGCTAGTTGCTCAGTCTGAGACACCCGAGGAGGTGATGAATGCGCCGTCCGAGTGGGTCCAAGTTGGGACGACGACGAAAAAGGGCCCCCGATCCGGGAGCCCTTCGTCGTTTCGTGCGCGAGGGGGGAGTTGAACCCCCACGCCCTTTCGGGCACTGGCACCTGAAGCCAGCGCGTCTGCCTATTCCGCCACTCGCGCGATTCGCCGCACCCTGGGATGCCGCGATCTCAACCTGTCGAGGATATCACGGTGGATGTCCGCCACCGAACTCGCGCAAGGCCGGCGCAGGATTGGCCCAGGTTCTGCGTTCGTGATATCGCCGGGCAGTCGCGCACTGCTACGGTGACCGAAATTCAGGATGGAGGTTCTCTGGGGGGAGGACCATGCGCAGCATGCCACCGGAAGACCGGTCTCTTTGCGCGCCTAAAAACGACCAGCCGGTCACTGAGTAAAGGAATCACATTGAAGAACCGATGGAAGGCGCTCGCGTCAGTCGCGGTGGCGGCGGCACTGGTCGTCGCCCCGCTGACCGTGGGCGCGGCATCCGCGCATACGGGCAATCTGAATGGGCAGGCTGTCTGCAACCCGCAGACCGGGCAGTACGACATCACGTACATGCTCACGCTGTCGAACGTCGGCGCGGAAACGACCGGCGTGACGCACTGGGGCGTCGGCAGCAACACGTTCACCGGCACGCCGACCGATGCGACCGGACTCACCGAGGGGCCGCACGACTCGACGGGCAACACGACCTTCTCGCTCGGCACGTACTCGGTGCCCGGCACCAGCACGGCAGGGCCGTGGGTCTATGCGTTCACCCAGTTCAGCAACGAAGTGAAGCTGGGGTCGGACGGTCGCGTCGACGTCCTCGCGGGAGACTGCAAGCCTGCCGACAAGCCGGTCACCCCCCCGACGCCGACCTGGACCGACCCGTGCGGGCCGGACAACGGCTCGTGGACTGCGCCCGAGTTCGAGGGCGGCCACTGGGCCTACGGCTCGGGCGAGGGGATCGAGTACATCGACGCCGTCGCCGACGACGGGTATGTCTTCCCGGAGGGCACGCAGACCCAATGGTCCGGCGATGTCAACGACGAGGAGTGCTGGCAGCCCACCGCGGTCACCCCGGTGCTGACCTGGGACCTGCCGTCCTGCGACGAGCCGGGCGCGGTCACGTCGTCGTTCGAACAGGAGGGCATCCACTGGACCGAGGCCGAAGGTGACAACGGCTCGACGATCTACACGGCTCACGCCGACGACGACTACGTGCTCGCCGAGGGTGCGCAGCACGAGTGGACGGTGCCGAACCTGACGCAGCTGGACAGCGATGACCCGCACTGCCGTCAGGTCTACCCGGTGCCGACGCTGTTCAACACGGGCGACCCGCAGCCGACGTGCGCGAACGCCGCGGAGTACCTCACCCCGGAGGAGTTCGGGGCACCCGGCGAGGACGGCTGGTACTCGTTCGAGCACGTCTGGGTCTACATCGACCGCTCGGTCGAGGGTGAGGTCACGATCTCCGTCGAGTCGAAGTCGGGCTACACGCTGGGTGATCTGAACGGCTCCTGGTGGATCAGCGAAGACAGCACGTATGCCGAGCGCACCATCCTCCTCCACGGTGCCATCGGCTACCAGAGCGAGGACAGCACCCAGCCGTGCTTCTTCGCGATCCTGCCTCAGCCTGAGGCGCCGGTGTTCACCGACGACTGCGGCACCGCGACCGACGGCTTCACCGTCCCGGAGAACTCGGAGGCTGTGCGCTACGAGACTGTCCACGAAGGGGCGATTGTGACGATCACGGCGGTCCTCGTGAACGACGAGGACGAGTTCGCCGAGGGCGTGACGACCCAGTGGTCGCACACCTTCACGAACGAGGCCTGCCCGACTGCCGCACCGCCGCTTGCCGCGACGGGCGGAAACGGCGTGAGCCCGATCCTCCCGATCGGCGCAGGCGCCCTCGTGATGCTCGGACTCGCGCTGCTGGTCACGCGTCGCCTCGCGCGTCACTAGTCTGACCGTCAGCCCCGTCGCGAGCCGGTTCACCCGGGTCGAGGCGGGGCTGACGCATGCCTGGGCTTCAGCTGCCGTCGAGCGAGGGCACGAGGGTGAAGACGATCTCCTCGGTGTCGCGATCGAGGCCTGGTGCATAAGAGACGAGCCGCGACACTTCTGTGAACCCGGCCTTGCGCAGCACCGCGATCGACCCCGAGTTGTGCGCGGCCGCGCGCGCGAACAGCGGACGCTCCGGCTCCCGGGCGACGAGCAGGCGCAGCGCCTCGGTGGCCACCCCTCGGCCCCAGGCGTGCCGGGCGATCCAGAACGAGACTTCGCGGTCGCCGTCGATGGTGAACACCGCGGCCGTGCCGGCGAAGCCGCCGCGCTCGGTCACGACCGACATCGCGGCATCCGGATTCGCGCGCTGACGCTCGATCCATGCGTCGAACGCACCCCGATCGTCGGGATCGGATGCCGTGAACGCGGCCATCGCGACGCCTTCGGGGTCGCGCATCATCTCGAAGACGGCATCCAGATCGTCGTCGTCCAGCGGTCGCAGCTCGATGTGGCTCACGCGTTCACGGTAGCGAGGGGCCGGGAGGGGCGGTACCCCTCAGGCGTAGCCGTGCAGAGTGCGCAGGGCGGCCTCGGCGCGCGCACCGTCGCGCGCGGCCAGCGCCTCCCGGAAGGCGACGTAGCCCTCGGTGCGCGCGATCGGGCACTCGATGAGCGGATGCCACCCGGAGAGGTTGCGGCGGATCGCGAAGTCGGCCTCGTGCATGACCGTGACGAACGCGCGGTTGTCCGTTGCGTAGGTGAGGGTCTCGAAGAGCTCCTCGCTCCACGCCATGATGGCCTCGTGGTCATCGGCGGCCGAGGCGCTGATGATGGCATCGGTCACCCGCAGCGCAACCTCCAGGGTGAGGTCGGAGCAGCGCTGGGCGGCGACGCGGACGATGTTGCCGAGGAGAAGGACGGCGAACTCGTGGGTGTCGTCGAGAAGCTTCTGGTCGGGGATCGAGACCCGCGTGTAGCGGTGCGGTACGACCTCGACGAGACCGGTGCGCTCGTGGCGCTGGAGTGCCTCGCGGACCGGAGTGCGAGAAACGCCCAGCCACTGGGCGAGTTCGTGGTCGCGCAGATGCTGGCCGGGCCCCAGCCGACCATCAAGGATCGCTTCGCCGATCGCCGAGTACACCTCATCGCCGAGGACGGTGCCGATCGGGTCGACGGGCATGAGCGGAACAGTGGTCATGGGCGAAGACAAGTGTATGTCGGAGGAGCAATCTTCGCCGAAGCACTGATATATCGGTAGAGTTGCGCGCGTCACGCTTCGGCGTGGCCTATCCGGGGGGATCCGTCGGCGCCCGGGCTTTGAGCCCTTCGCTCGGCCCGGGCGTTCGATGGCGGATCCGTCGATTACTGTGGTTAGGTCTTGCCGCAGGTACCCGTCCTGCAACGTTTCTGTCACCTTCCGACACAAGACATGCATTTCTGCCCTGCGTCCGATAGCGTGGGGTAGTCGGCGCGCACTGCGCCGACTTCAGTGAGGAACGGCATTACATGAGCACGCAAGGCACCGTCAAGTGGTTCAACTCGGAGAAGGGCTTCGGCTTCATCGCTCCCGATGACGGCGGTGCGGATGTTTTCGCGCACTACACCGCAATCCAGGCGGGCGGCTACCGGTCGCTCGAGGAGAACCAGCGCGTCGAGTTCGAAATCGCGCAGGGCCCCAAGGGCCTGCAGGCGGAGAACATCCGCCCCGTGGGTTAAACCCCACCCACGACTATTCGGCACGTTCCGCTCGTTGAGCGGAACGTGCCGTTGGCGTTTGTGCCCCAGACAGCCGGAGAGTTCGCCCGGTCCCGGCAGGCAGCAGGACGTCAGTCCCGATCGCCCCGGACGAGCTCGATGCCGGCCCCGGCGAACTGGCGGAGCGTCGCATCGGGCAGGAATGCCCGCGTGAGGGCGGCGGCGATCCGAGTGAGATCGCTCTCGTCGCGGTAGAGCAGGTACATGGTCTCGTAGCGCGGGTGGAACTTCTCCTTGAAGCGGTGCAGGGATCCGAAGCCGTAGACGGGCTCGAGCAGGCCGGCCAGCTTCTCGGTGACATCTGCAATGGGTCCGGCATCCGCCGGGTATTCATGGGTGAGCGGAGCGCCCGACAGGGAGACGACCTCGGCGCCTTCATCGGCGAAGTGCTTCGCTGAAGAGCCGATCAGGAACTCCATCGCCGGCGCGAAGCCGCCATCGCGGCGGCGCATGAGATCCAGCGTCCACCCACGCACCCGACCTGCGCCGCCGTAGATCGGCAGCCAGGACAGGAAGCCCTCGACATCCCCCGCGGCGGAGACCGCCAGGGCCAGTCGCACTTCCGGGTCCTCCGCTTCGTCGAGCGTGCCGAGGGTGAAACCCATCTCCGGCAGGCCCTTGTCGCCGACCCACATCTCCGAGATGGCGCGCAGCTRCTGGCGGACACCCCACGGCTCGTCGACCAGGCGCGACATGCGGAACGTGACGCCTTCGCGAGCCGCGCGGTTGACGGCCGTCCGCACAGCGGCCCACTTCTTGCCGGTGAACTCCAGGCCCCGAAGGTCTACGACGGTGTCATCGGCGACCACCAGACTGCGCCATCCTCGCGGCATGGCCAGCCGCGTCGACTCGCCGGCGCTGAAGAAGCAGGGCACGAGACCTGCTCGCTCGGCGTCGGACACGAAGCCCGCGATGGCTGCGTCGCGCTCCTGCGCAGGCCCGATCGGGTCGGCGAGGGCGAGGGCGACCCCGGAGCGCCGGTGGTACGCGACGATGCTCTCGGACAGCCGGGCATAGCTGTTGCCCTCCCAGGTCGTCATCCAGGACAGCGTGCCCCCGCCCTCCTGGTGCAGCGACTCCTTGACCTGGGCCACCGTCGGCGCGGGCTGTTCGCCGAGCAGCGACCTGCGTCGCGCCCGGAATGCGTGCCGCACCGCGACCAGGTAGACGAGAAGGAGCAGCCAGAGCACGGCGGTCGCGACCGAGACGCCGAGACCCGTGACAGGCACACCGCTGCGGTCGGCCAGTCCCGTCGCGACGACCACGACGAGCAGCGCACCGGTGAGGACATTGAGCACGGCGTAGCCGACCGTCCATCCCCACGCCCATCGCCGACCTCGCCGCAGGCCGTCGGCGAACAGCAGGATCACGCCGACGTCGAGGGTGACATCGAGCAGGGACGGTCCGGCCGCCTGGGTCGGTCCGAACATGCCGTCGGTCGGGATCAGCAGTGTGATGAGCTCGATGGCCGCGATGACGAGGACGACGACGAACGCGATCAGGCGCTGCTCGCGGATCGTGGTGCGCTGGATCCGCAGGGATCGCTCGACGAACAGCACCAGCAGCACGGCGAGGGCGTGCTCGAGATCGGCCAGCTCACCCCAGAAGGTCAGCGCGACGAAGACGAAGCCGAGGAGCACCAGCCACGCGCGCACGCGCCACGGCTGCACCAGAAGCCCCACCGCGGCGGCGATGCACGCCATCGTCCCGCCCGAGGGACCGACATCGAGCGCCGCCGCTTCGGTCAGCGCCCACGCCCAAGGCAGYGGGGACAGGAGCAGCAGCAGAAGGGCGCTCGCGAACACCGCGAAGAGCTGCCCGATCCAGAACCAGCCGAGGGCGATCCGCCAGCCGCGCCGGTACTCCAGATAGGCCATCCCGACGAAGCCGGCCAGGGCGAAGGCGTATACCCACGGAACGTTGACGAAGAAGGTGCCGGTGAAGGGTGTCCACCACCTGCCCGCGGAGAGGGCGGGGAGTCCGTACGCGACGACGTCATAGGTCGCCGAGTCTTCGAACGGACGCCACAGTCCCTGCCAGATGATGCCCGCGACGACGATGACGAGCATCGTCGTGAGCGTCGCCGCCACCTGGCGGAGCGACCTCAGGGACGGCTTTCGGCTGATCGAGGGCTCGTGGGCGACCGCGGTCATGCTCCCACGATAGGACCCGATCTCCTCCGGCTACCGTGTCCCGGGCCGGTCGTAGTCGGCCAGGGCGCTCGCATCCTCGGCATCGCGCATCGCGCGGCGCGCGGCATCCAGAGCCTCAACCGGATCAGCGGCCTGCCGGGCCTCGGCGAGTTCGCGCTCCGCAGACAGCAGTCGCAGCCTCGCGGGCGCGCCGGCGCGGGCGTGGGCGACGGATGCCTCGGCTCGGGAGATCATCCAGCGTGCGGAGGCGAGCGTTCCGGGCAGCGCGGTACGTGCGCCGCGCAGCCGCTGCTGCGCGGTGCGTGCATCGCCGAGGGCGAAGTCGAGTCGATCTCGGAGGCGCACGATGCGGTCGACGGTGTGCGTGGGTCTGCGGGGCGCATCCGCTTCGAGCGCGTCGAGGGCGGCGGCGACGGCGCGTACTTCGGTGCCGAGACGCTCCGCGTCGACCGGCTCGAGGTGCTGGCGGATCGCCTCGGCCTGGCGCAGTGCGGCGCGTGCCGCATCGAATTCGGACGGCATCGCCTGCGCCGCCTGGGTCACAAGGCGATGGGTCTCCTCGAGCGACCGCGCATCCGCCTCCGCCTGACGGAGTGCCCGCTCCGCCCTGGCGACATCGGCGAGGCTGTTCCGCGACGGGTCGGCCGCCTCTTCGGCAGCGACGGAGAGCAGGCGCTCCGCCTCCGCGGCCTCCGCGAAAGCGGACTCGGCTGCGCGGGCGGCCGCGCGCCACTCGTCTTCGGYGAAGCGCGAAGAGAGGTCGTCGATCAGTCGCTGCGGCTCGCCCATGGCGACCCGCAGGGCCGCGAGCCGGCCGCGCGCCGCGTCGACCTGCGCCGCCGCCGAGACATTGGCGTGCATCCAGGCGACGTGCTCGGTGCGCGCATGAGAGATGGTCGACATCGCGGTGGCGACCTTGCGCTCGATGCGGCCGGACCTCCTGCGGATCTCGTCGGGCGTGAGGCTCGGAGATCCGAGCGCCCGATACTCCTCGAACGAGGAGTCCCGCACGTGCTGAGCGGTCAAGAGTGCGCGATGGAGGGACGCCGGCGCACCACCGCCGTACATCGCCCCAGACAGACCCACCTCGAGGTCGAGCTCGCCGACTTCATCGTCGAGGCGCACCAGCGCGGCGCCGGCGCTGTCGCGGATCACCCCTGCGGCGGCTCGTGCCTTCGGCGACCGCCGGATCCGGCGCACCAGCCAGATGGCGATCAGGAGGAGGACGGCGGCAGTGCCGAACACGACCAGCGCGGGAATGAGCCACCCGAGCACTGTGCCGTCGGCCTCAGGCATCGGCATCCTCGATCAGCAGCAGCGCGCGCAGCTGATCCGTGGTGTCCACCGCCGCCTGCGCTCCCTCGGCCTCGTGCGGCCAGCTGAAGCCCCACCGGACGAAGATCACCGGCACGCCGTGCACCGCGGCGCCCTCGACATCGTGATGGCGGTCGCCGATCAGCACGGGGCGGCTCGTGTCGACACCGGCCACGTCCAGGCGGCGCAGCGCCTCGGCGACGATGTCCGCCTTGTCGCTCAGGGTGCGTTCATCCTGGGTGGCGCCGACGATGGCGGTGAGGTACGGCGCGAGTCCGAAGTGATCCATGAGCGCATCGACCTGGATTTCGGGCTTGCTGCTCGCCGTCGCCTGCGGAATGCCCGCGGCGGCGACGTCGGCGATCAGCTCGCCGACGCCGGGGAAGAGCCGGGCCCCTGTCGTGTACCCGTCGGCCTTGCCCAGGGTGCGATAGAACGACACCGCGTCAGAGGCGCCTTCGGGCGTCATGCCCCCGGTCACCTGGAAGGACTGGAACATCGGCGGCCCGATCCAGTGCACGAGCTCGGCGCGCGTGGGGGCGGTGCGTCCGAAGTGCTCGAGCGTGATCTTCAGGCGTCGCAGGATGCCGTCGGAGGCATCCACCACCGTTCCGTCGACATCCCACAGGATGCAGGTCCACGGTGAGCGACTCGGCATGCCGACAGCCTATGGGGCGGGAGGGAGCGAGGCCGCCGTCAGAAGAGCCGGGGAGCGCCTGACTCGAGCCCCTTCATGCCGTCGTAGTCGAGTGTCACGCAGCGGATGCCTCGGTCCGCGGCGAGCACGCGGGCCTGGGGCTTGATCTCCTGCGCGGCGAACACGCCCGTCACGGGCGTCAGATGCGGATCCCGACCGAGGAGCTCCAGGTACCGGGTGAGCTGTTCGACTCCGTCGATGTCGCCGCGGCGCTTGACCTCGACCGCGATCGTGCCGCCGGCCGCGTCGCGCAGGAGCAGGTCCACCGGCCCGATGGCCGTGGGGAACTCGCGGCGCACGAGGGTCAGGCCGTCGCCGATGACATCCACCTGCTCGGCGAGCAGCCGCTGCAGGTCGGCCTCGACGCCGTC
Organism: Microbacterium sp. P2_F9; assembly: GCF_056403635.1. Classification (NCBI taxonomy): domain Bacteria; kingdom Bacillati; phylum Actinomycetota; class Actinomycetes; order Micrococcales; family Microbacteriaceae; genus Microbacterium; species Microbacterium sp. P2_F9. The sequence continues at coordinate 9,282 of NZ_JBFUFC010000059.1, forward strand.
CTTCTGCAGGCCGGGGTCGATGCCGAGCTCGTGCGCCGAGTCGTGCAGCACCTCGAAGAACCGCACCAGGAGCGTGTCGCCCGTCTTGGTGTGCGTGACCCGCCACAGCTCGATGACACCGGCGGCCTGGGCCTCGGCATCCGGGATCTCCACCGTCAGGGTGCACGGCGGGCTCATCCAGTTCAGCGGCTTGTACGAGCCCCCGTCGGAGTGCACCAGGAGACTGCCGTCGCCCTTGTGCACGAGCAGGCGGGTTGCCTCCGGCAGGTGCGCGTTGAGACGGCCGGCATAGTCGACCGAGCAGCGGGCGATGACAAGACGCATCCGACGAGCCTAGCCGCGCTGATCCCCCCACCCGGCAGGGGCGGCGTCAGTGCGAGGAGTGACCCGCGCCCACCATCGAGCCGGCGATGGGACGCGCGGCCGGGGAGGCGAAGCCGGATGCCACGATCAGCACGACCAGGATGTACAGCGTGTTCAGCAGGCCGATGTGCTCGCTGATCAGGCCGAGGAGCGGGGGCCCGGCGAGAAACGCGACGTACCCGATCGTCGCGGCCGCGCTCACCCGGGCTGCGGCGTGCACGGGGTCGTCCGCCGCGGCCGACATGCCCAACGGGAAGCCGAGCGACACACCGGCGCCCCAGAGCGCGGCGCCCGCGAACATCAGCGGGATGCTCGGCGCGAGGATGAACAGCAGCAGTCCGCCCGCGGCCGTGCCCGCCAGGACGATCAGGGTCGCGACCCGCCCGAAGCGGTCCACGAGCGGGCCGCCGAACATGCGCACGACCGTCATGCTGATCGAGAACACCGCGAGGGCCGCCGCGCCGACCGCCGCGCTCGCCCCGTGCCCTTCGACGACGCCGAGGGCGAGCCAGTCGTTCGCGCCGCCTTCGGCGAAGGCCATGCCGAGCATGATGACCCCGAGCGTGTACGTGCGGGGCTCCTTCCACGCCGAGAGGGCGAGCGACATGCGGTCGCGCCATGCCGGCTTCGCAAGCCCCGCCTCCGGGTCCATCGCGACTTCGCGGCGAGGAACCCAGGCGATGCTGGCGAACGCGATGACGAAGATGGCGACGGCCATGATCGTCAGGTGCGCGAGCGCGTCGTACCCCCACGAGATGGCGAGGATGCCGATCCCGGCGCCGATCACGGTGCCGAAGCTGAAGAAGGCATGGAAGAGCGGAAGGATCGTCTTGCCGGTCTGCTTCTCGATCGCCGCCCCCTCGACGTTCATCATCACGTCGACCGCCCCGTTGCCGAAGCCCCAGAGCACGAGGCCGACGACCACGACACCGGCGGAGTGGAAGACGTCGGCGCCCACGCCGATGATCGCGACGCCCACACCGAAGATGAGCATCGCGCCCAGCATCCCGGTGCGCGCTCCGAAGCGCGCGATCACGACCGAACTGACCGACAAGCCGATGATCGAGGCGATTCCGCCGACGAGGAGCATGAGTCCGAGCTGGCCGCGGTCGACCCCGACCGCCTCCTTGATGGCAGGCACGCGCGAGGCCCAGGTGGAGATGCTCAGGCCGCTCGCCAGGAAGATCGCGAAGATCGCCGTGCGCCAGCGCACGAGCTGAGAGCGCGTCAGGACGGTATCCATCCCGACAGCTTACCGAATCGATTCGACGCACCGGAATCGGGGCAGGTACGATCAGATCTGTCATGAGCACACGCCGCGCCACCATCAGCGACGTCGCCCGCGCGGCGGGCGTCTCTCCCTCCACGGCGTCCGTTGTGTTCAGCGGCAGCACCCCGGTGTCGCAGGCGACCCGGGACCGCGTGCTCGCGGCGGCGGAATCGCTGGGCTATACCGGCCCCGACCCGCGTGCGGCATCGCTGCGGCGCGGGCGCTCCGGGATCGTCGGCGTGGTGTTCGAAGAGCATCTCGGCCGCACCTTTCAGGACCCGGTGAAGATMCTCATGATGGACGGGCTCACCGAAGGCGTCGCCGCTCTCGGCGCTGGGCTGCTGCTGCTGCGCGACCAGCCGGACTCGCCCGGCGCGCCCACGCTGACCACGGCTCCGCTCGACGCCGCCGTGCTGGTCGGATGCAGCGGGCTGCTGCGCGAATCGCTCGCCGTGGTGCGCGCCCGCGGCATTCCGGTGGTCGTCATCGAGGGCGACGCGGGTGAGGGCGTGCCCCGGATCGAGCTCGACAACCGCGAGGCCCAACGGCAGGCGGCACGGCATCTGCAGGGGCTCGGCCACGAGCATGTCGCGCTGGTCACTCTGCCGGTGCACGCCGGCTGGCAGCGCGGCTGGATCGGCCCGGACGAGGAGATCACCGTGAATGTGACCAGGGAGCGGCTCGCGGGAGCGCGCGATGTCTTTCCGGATGCCCCGGCCTACGCCGCGGCGGGGAGCTTCATCGACGAGGGACTCGCTGCGGGGCGGGTGCTGTTCGCGGACCGCGCGCACCGTCCGACCGCGGTGATCGCCCAGAGCGATCTGCTCGCGGCGGGCGTCGTGCGCGCCGCCGAGGAGGCGGGCCTGCGCGTACCAGAAGACGTCAGCGTCACCGGATTCGACGGCATCGTGGTCGACGGCCTGGCGCCGTACTCGCTGACGACACTCGTTCAGCCTGCGGTCGACAAGGGGCGCGCCGCCGGGAAGGCGGTCGCGGCGATGCTGGAGGGCCGGGAAGCGGCATCCATCCGCTTCACCTCCGTGTTCCGCGTGGGAAACACGACCGCGCCGCCCCGCGCACCCTGACCGGCCCGGTCGGGCGGCCAAACGGCCCCGGTAGGATGATTCCCAGACCGTTGCCCGTGCCACTGGCTGCGACCCCCCGAGGAGGCCGCGCATGCTGATCCTGCTCGGTGCATTCGCGGTCGTGCCCATGGTGCTGCCGTGGCTGGTCGCACGGATCGGCGCGCGCGCGTTCTATCTCGCCGCGCTCCTGCCCGCCGCAGCGTTCGCACAGGCCGCGGTGCAGACCTCGGCAGTGCTGGCCGGCGACACCCCGTTCGAGTCGTACGACTGGATCCCGGCGCTTGGGATCAGCCTGTCGATGCGGATGGACACCCTCGGATGGGTGATGACTCTCATCGTGACCGGCGTGGGCGCCCTCGTCATGCTGTACTGCCGCTGGTACTTCCGCGATCAGCGGGCGGGCGTGGGACAGTTCTCCGCGGTGCTGCTGGCCTTCGCCGGAGCCATGTACGGGCTCGTCCTCACCGACGACATCGTCGTGCTGGTGATGTTCTGGGAGATCACGAGCGTCCTGTCGTATTTGCTGATCGGGCACTACCACCGCCGCGCCGGCAGTCGCCGCGCCGCCCTGCAGGCGCTGCTGGTGACGACCCTGGGCGGACTCGTGATGCTCATCGGCGTGGTGCTGCTGGTCGTCGATGCGGGCACGTCGAGCCTGTCGACGATCCTCGCCGAAGCCCCCGCCGGCCCGGTGGTCGATGCCGCGCTGGTGCTCCTGCTGGTGGGTGCCCTGAGTAAGTCCGCCATCTTCCCCTTCCACTTCTGGCTGCCCGGCGCCATGGCGGCCCCCACCCCGGTGAGTGCCTACTTGCATGCCGCCGCGATGGTCAAGGCGGGCATCTACCTCATCGCCCGGCTCGCCCCGGTCTACGCACTCGCGCCCACCTGGCGCCCGATCGTGCTGATCCTCGGGGTGTTCACGATGCTGCTCGGCGGATATCAGGCCCTCCGGGAGAGCGACCTCAAGCGCATCCTGGCGTTCGGCACGGTCAGCCAGCTCGGCCTGCTCGCCGTCGTCCTGGGCTACGGCACCCGGGATGCCGCGCTCGCCGGACTCGCGCTGCTGATCGGGCACGCCCTGTTCAAGTCGAGCCTCTTCCTCGTGGTCGGCGTGATCGACCGCCAGCTGTCCACCCGCGACATCGGGGAGCTGAGCGGGCTCGCCCGGCAGGCTCCTGTGATGACGACGTTCTCGGCGATCGCGATCGCCTCGATGGTGGGGATCATCCCGACGATCGGCTTCGTCGCGAAGGAGGGCGCCCTGACCGCCTTCCTCGATGAAGCCGTCGGGGGGTCGGGGTGGGGCCTATTCGCGCTCATCGGCGTCGCGCTCGGATCGGTGCTGAYCGCCGCGTACGGACTCCGCTTCTTCTGGGGGGCGTTCTGGACGAAGAAGGATGCCGGGGGCGCGCCCGCCCCCGTCACCGAGTGGCCGGATCCGCCGATCGGGTTTCTCGGCGCTCCAGTCCTGCTCGCCGGGCTGACCGTCGTCGCGGGCCTCGCGGCGCCCGTGCTCGACATCGTGCTCGCGCCCTACGCCGACACCGCCCCGGCCTCGAGTCCAGGAGTGCCTGCGCCCGAGCAGCCGTACCATCTGGCGCTCTGGCATGGGCTCGAGCCTGCGCTGTGGATCACCCTCGCGACGATCGTGCTCGGCATCGGCGTGTTCGCCGTGACCCGCGATCGGCCGATCCGCCGAATCCTCCCCTTCACTGCGGCGGGGGCCTACAACGCGAGCCTCCGTGGCATCGCCCGCCTGTCGGTGCTGTCGACCAGCCTCACCCAGCGCGGGTCGCTGCCGATCTACGTCGGCACGATCTTCGTCGTACTGGTCGCCGGCGAGGGCACGGCCCTGATCGCCGGCGGCGGCTGGCAGACGCAGCTCGATCTCTTCCACACCCCGACCCAGCTGCTGGCGGCGCCGATCATGATGCTCGCCGGCATCGTCGCCGTGCGGGCGGGCAAGCGCTACACCGGCGTTGTGCTGGTCTCGGTCACCGGTCTCGGCATGGTGCTCCTCTTCGCGACGAGCGGGGCGCCCGACCTCGCGCTCACCCAGGTGCTCGTGGAGACCGTCACCCTGGTGGCATTCGCCCTCGTGCTGCGGCGCATCCCCTCCCGGCTCGGGGAGCACAACGCCTCGGTCGCGCCGATCGCGCGCGCCCTGCTGGCCGTCGCTGTCGGCCTCACCATGGCCCTGGTCGCGGTCGTGGCGACCGGCGCCCGCATCACGGAGCCCATCTCGACGAGGTTCCCCGACATCGCCTACGACCTCGGCCACGGCAAGAACGTGGTCAACGTCGCCCTCGTGGACATCCGCGGCTGGGACACGATGGGCGAGCTGTCGGTGCTGATCCTCGCCGCGACGGGCGTGGCATCCCTCGTCTTCGTGACGCACCGCGCCGACATGCTGTCCTCACTCACGGCGCCGCTGCCGAGATCGGCCTCCCGCTCGCGGCGCCCCCTCGTCGAGACCGACGAGGGCATCAGGCCGCAGAGCGCGGACACCCGAGGCAGTCACCGCGCCTGGCTCGTGGGCGGTCAGCGCGTCGGGGCGGAGAATCGCTCGATCATCCTCGAGGTGATCGTGCGCATCCTCTTCCACACGATCATCATCGTCTCGCTCTACCTGCTGTTCGCCGGCCACAACCTGCCAGGCGGCGGATTCGCGGGCGGCCTGGTCGCCGGCATGGCGCTGGTGATGCGGTACGTGGCCGGCGGACGGTACGAGCTGGGCGCGGCCGCACCCGCCGACGCCGGCCGCCTGCTCGGCACCGGCATGGCGATCGCGGTCGGCTGTGCGGTGGTGCCGCTCCTGTTCGGCGCTCCGCCGCTGAAGAGCTGGTTCTTCGAGATGGAGCTGCCGGTGATCGGGCACCTCGAGTTCGTGACGTCGACCCTGTTCGATGTGGGCGTCTACCTCGTGGTCATCGGGCTGGTGCTGGATGTGCTGCGCAGCCTCGGCGCCGAAGTCGACCGCCAGGCGCACGAACTCCAGGAGGTGGGCGGGCGATGAACGCCACGACCGGCAGCGGCGTCTCGCTCGTCCTCATCGTCGTCATGGGCGTGCTCTTCGCGTGCGGCGTCTACGCGATGCTCGAGCGCAGCCTCACCCGCGTGCTCATCGGGTTCCTCCTGCTCGGCAACGCCGCGAACCTCCTGCTGCTGATCGTGATGGGCCGGCCCGGCGTCGCCCCCTTMTTCGACGGCTCCACCCCGACCGACGAGATGTCCGACCCGCTTCCTCAGGTGCTGACCCTGACGGCGATCGTGATCACGTTCGCGATCTCGGCGTTCCTGCTGGCGCTGATCTACCGCTCGTGGCAGCTCGGCCAGGCCGACACCGTGAGCGACGACGAAGCCGATGTCGAGGTGCGCGCTCGTCGCCTGGGCGACGAGGCGACGATGGATGATGTCGCCGAGGCGCTCACGGATGACGCGACCACCGACTTCGTCGGCGTGGACACGTCGCCCATCACGGTGCTCAGCAGCCGCGATCTCGCGAGCATCGTCGACGACGCGCCGGCCGATCGCCCCCGCGCGGATGACGGCCAGGGAGGTGAGCGCCCGTGAGCGCCCTCGTCCCGCTGCTGGTGACTCTTCCGCTCCTCGGCGCCGCCATCGCGCTCATCGCGGGACGCCACCGGCGGACGCAGGTGGTGGTGTCCATCGTGACGCTCGCGCTCGTGATGATCATCGCCGGGGTGCTGCTGTATGTCGTGGACACCACCGGCGTGCCTCTTGCGGTGTCGGTCGGCGGCTGGCCGGTGCCGTTCGGAATCGTGCTCTACGTCGACCGGCTCGCCGCGCTGCTCGTCGTCGTCTCCAGCGTGGTTCTCCTGGCGGTGCTGCTGTTCTCGGTCGGCCAGGGCGCCGCGGACGGCGACGACGACACCCCGGTGTCGATCTTCCACCCGTCGTACCTGATCCTGGCGGCGGGGATCTTCACCGCCTTCATCGCGGGCGACCTGTTCAATCTGTACGTCGGGTTCGAGATCCTGCTGGTCGCCTCGTACGTCTTGATCACGCTCGGCAGCACGGAATCCCGCATCCGCACCGGCTCGGTGTACATCGTCGTCTCGCTCGTCTCGTCGATCCTCTTCCTCGCCGCGATCGCGATGATCTACGGCGCCTTGGGAACCGTCAACATGGCGCAGGTGTCGGAGCGGATGACCGAGCTGCCCGAGCAGACGCAGATGGTGCTGCATGTCATGCTGCTGCTCGCGTTCGCCATCAAGGCCGCCGTGTTCCCGCTGTCGTTCTGGCTGCCGGACTCCTACCCCACCGCGCCTGCACCGGTCACCGCGGTGTTCGCCGGTCTGCTGACGAAGGTCGGCGTGTACGCGCTCATCCGCACGGAGACGCAGCTGTTCGCAGACAGCGACGTGAACGTGGTTCTCATGGTGGTGGCGCTCGCCACGATGATCGTGGGTGTGCTCGGCGCCGTCGCGCAGGCGGAGCTCAAGCGCATCCTGTCGTTCACGCTCGTCAGCCATGTGGGCTACATGGTGTTCGGACTCGCGGTCGCGACGCCCGCCGCGATCGGCGCGACGATCTACTACATGGTCCACCACATCATCGTGCAGACCACCCTGTTCCTCGCGGTCGGGCTCGTCGAGCGCCGCGCGGGCAGCACATCGATCCTGCGGGTGAAGGGCCTGATGCGCGCCGCGCCGATGATCGCGGTGCTCTACTTCATCCCCGCGGTGAATCTCGGCGGCCTTCCGCCGTTCTCGGGCTTCATCGGCAAGTACGCGCTGTTCGACGCCGCGGCGGAGGTCGGAACGCCGATCATGCTCGTGCTCATCGTCGGCGGCATCATCACGAGCCTGCTGACCCTCTACGCGCTCATGCGGGCGTGGAATCTCTCCTTCTGGCGCGAAGAGGACGACTCGGCCGAGACCGAAGCCCGCATCTCGTACCTGGGCGCATCGCCGGGCGGCGTCGAGACCGAGCGCCGCGCGATCCCGAAGATCATGACCGCGGCCACGACCGGCATGGTGGCCATCACGATCGGGCTGACCATCTTCGCTGGCCCGCTCTACGACATCTGCGCCCGCATCGGCGACTCGCTCCTCGAACCCGTCAACCTGACGCAGCTCCAAGAGGAGGTCGGACGATGAGCCCCGATTCCCGGCTGAGCCCGCGCCGGCTGCTCGCGCAGATCTGGCGCCAGCTGCCGTTCTTCGTCTGGCTGGTCGCCCTGTGGATGCTGCTGTGGGGGCAGTTCACGCTCCTGGCGTTCGTGAGCGGGCTCGCGGCGGCGCTCATCGTCACGCGGGTCTTCCGCCTGCCGCCGGTCGAGCTGTCCGGCCGGGTGAATCTGGCCTGGGGACTCGTCTTCATCCTCGAATTCCTCGGCGCACTCGTCCGCGGGTCGCTCACTGTCGCGTGGCAGGTCCTCGACTGGCGCCGGCAGCCGGGCGCCGCGATCATCGCGGTCCGGCTCCGGATCGCGGACGACCTGATCATGACGCACACGGCGGTGACGGCATCCCTCATCCCGGGCTCGCTCATCGTGGACGCCGACCGGGATCGCCGCATCCTGTATCTGCATGTCATCGGAGTGCGTAGCGACGAGGACGTGGAACGGCACCGGGCGAGCGTGCTGCACTGGGAGGAGCGGATCGTGCGGGCCGTGGGATCCCAGGCGCAGCTCGAACGGGTCCGCCAGCTGCGTGCGGCCGCAGATGCGGTGGAGGGAGCGCTGTGAACATCCTGCTGCTGGCGATCTACATCGCCTTCGGGGCCGCTGCCCTGCTGATCGTGTGGCGGATCATCATCGGCCCGTCGATCCTGGACCGGGCCGTGGCATCCGACGTCCTGCTCACTCTCGTGATGTGCGTGCTGGGTGCCGAGATGGCGATCAACCACCACACCCGCACCCTGCCGGTGCTGCTGGTCATCGCGGCGCTGGGTGTGTTCGGGTCGATCACGATCGCGCGCTTCGTGGCGCGAAGGGACGGGCAGAGCTGATGGATGCCGCAGCCACATCCGGGGACGCCGTGCTCGACACCATCGCGCTCATCCTGATCCTCGGCGGCGCGATCCTCTGCCTCACCGCGGCCATCGGACTCCTGCGCTTCCGCGATGTGCCCACCCGCCTGCACGCCGCCACCAAGCCGCAGGTGCTCGGAATGCTGCTGATCGCCATCGCGATCGCCCTCTCGCTGCGCTCCTGGCCGGTGGTCGCCTTCCTCGTGCCGGTCATGCTCATGCAGTTCGCGACCGCGCCGCTGTCGGCGCACATGGTCGGCCGGCAGGCGTACCGCAACGGGACCTACGACCGGGCCGGGCTGTACGTGGACGAACTCGCCCGGTCGGGCGAGACTCCGCCGGGCGCCGGCGGCTGATCGGTCAGTCTGGCGGGACCAGGGTCAGGGTGTCGGTCGTGGCCGCGTCGATGGCGCGGCCGCTGAACGGCCACGGCGTGAGCTCGACCCGCTGCCAGGCCTCGGTCTGATCGGTGTAGTGCTCGTGGAAGGCGTGACCGCTCTCGCCGGTGAGCTGATTCCAGCGTGAGGCGTCGAGGTCGGCCAGATCGACGATCATCCGCATCGACGGCACGGTGACGGTCTCGAAGCCGTCCCCCAGCGTCCATCCGGTCGCATCGACGACGGAGCTGCCCCCGCCGACCGGGAACGGCCCGCGGTTGAAGAGCCACTCGATCGGGGCGATTCCGGATTCCCCGAACGTGCCGCTGCGC
>NZ_JBFUFC010000059.1:18720-21778 GCF_056403635.1 Microbacterium sp. P2_F9
GTGCCGCTGCGCAGGTGCCGCTGCGCAGCGGCAGGGCGTGCAGGGCTCCCCAGTTCCACCTGCTCAGGGTGTCGCCCTGCAGCGTGCTCAGCCGCTGGAAGGCGCCCTCGGCAGTTCGCTCGAGCATCTCCTGCTGCCCGGTCACGTCGAGGCCCGGGTTGTTCCACCATTCCGAGTCGGGATTTCCGAGCAGCTCGTCGACGACGAGGAACAGCCGGCCCTGCCCGGCGAGGGCGGCAGCGTGCTCACGCCCCCGGACGAAGAGATTCGCGACGAGCTCATCCCACAGCACGTTCGCATAGGCGGCGGCAGCCGAGTCCGGCGCGTTGTGGAGGTCCCACGAGCGCAGCAGATCGAGTGCGGCATCGGTGCCGGCGTCGCCCGTGGTCACGTCCTCGTACACGGCGACGAGTCGCCGACCCATCCAGAACTCGTCGTCGGCCTGGATGTCGCGCATGGCGTCGACGGTGAGAGGTCCCTGCACCGCGGCGCGCTGCAGCAGGTCGGTGATGCGCGCGGCCCGCCAGCCGTAGTCCCAGTCGCGTGTCAGGAAGTGCGGATACTCCGCACCGACGATCGCGTTGTTGGCGGTGACGATCCACCCCTCCGGGGGGTTGTACGACGTCGGCAGCTCCTCGAACGGGATGAACCCGGTCCAGTCGTACGACGAATCCCACCCAGGCTGCGGCATCCATCCGTCTCCTGCCCCACGGATCGGCAGCTTTCCGGGGGTCTGGTAGCCGATGTTCCCATCGACATCCGCGTAGATGAGATTCTGCGCGGGAACGTCGAATCGCGCCGCGGCGGCGCGGAAGCCTTCGAAGTCGGAGGCGATGTCGAGGGCGAAGATGGCGGATGCCGTGGTCCCCGGCTGTAAGGCGGTCCACTGCAGGCTGACCGCATACTCGCCGTCGGGTGGGCTGGCGGGCACGGACACCGTGCCGTCGACATTCGTGTACGGGTCGTCCGCGATCGCGGTGAAGTCATCGGTCAATCCCGAGACGATCGGACCGTGCACGGTGGAGCGGATCTCCAGCAGCTCCGCCGCACCGCCGGCGACCGAGATCGTCTCGGTGCGCACGTCCAGCGGCACGAGCGCGCCGTCGCGCCAGTATGAGTCGCCGTCGAGCCTCTCGACGTAGAGGTCGGTGACATCGGTGGAGAGGTTGGTGAAGCCCCAGGCCACGCGACCGTTGTGCCCGATGATGACGCCTGGCACCCCGGAGAAGCCGAATCCCGCCACGTTGAAGGGGCACTCCGGTGTGACGACCGCGCAGCGCAGGCCGATCTGATGCCAGACGCTGGGCAGCGAGGCGCCCAGGTGCGGGTCGTTGGCGAGGAGGGGCTTGCCGCTCTGGGTCATCGAGCCGGACACCACCCAGGAGTTCGAGCCGACCCCTTCACCGGCTCCGCCGACGAGGGCGCTGACCGCCTCGATGACGTCGTCGACCTCGGTCCACTCGATCGCGGCCGTGGCAGCCGTGCTGGGTGCGGCATCCGTTCCGTCGTCGAAACCTGCCGGGAGCGCTGTCGTGATCGTCGGCACGATGACCGGATTGACGTCGAAGGGATAGCCCGGGTAGAGCTCCGCGAGCTGGTCGGGCGTGAAGTTCGGCGCCATCAGGGCGCGGTCGGTCTCGGACTCGATGTTGTCGCGGAGGTCCCAGGCCATCGCCTTCAGCCATGAGACGGAGTCGGCCGGGGTCCACGGCTCGATCTCGTACTCCGGGTTCTGCAGGCCGAGCACGGCGTACTCGAGCGAGACCTCGGCGCCGTCGTGGCCCTTCAGGTAGGCGTTCACGCCCTCGGCGTAGGCGTCGTAGTAGGCGCGCACCGTCGGATCGAGGGCTTCGACCTCCTGCTCGGCGACGGCTCGCCAGCCCAGGGTCCGCAGGAACCGGTCGGTCGGCAGCTGCGATGAGCCGAACAGCTCGGACAGTCGCCCGCTCGTGACGTGGCGGCGGAAGTCCATCTCCCAGAAGCGATCCTGCGCGTGCACGTACCCCTGCGCGAAGAAGAGGTCATGGGTGCCTCGGGCCGTGATCGTCGGCACGCCAAGGCTGTCGCGCTGCACCGTGACCTGGCTGTCGACCCCGTCGAGGGTGATCGAACCCGCGACCTGCGGGAACGAGCGCTGGATCGTCCACACCCCCACCCCCGCCGCGATGACGGCGATGACCAGGATCCCGGCCACCAGGCCGAACAGCGAGAGCCCCACGATCCGTCCCACGCGCCGGCGCGGGCGCGGCGGTTCGGGCAGGGGAATGGGCGAGGTGTACACGTTCGTCATTGAGTGTGCTTTCGCTGCATGGCCGAGCGGAACCCGGTGTCGTGCACCGTGAACCTCGATCCCGCGCTATCGGGTCGCGTGGGATCGCTCTCGCATCGTACGTGAGGACGCCGCGATCCGCTCGCCGCCGAGGAAGGCTAGGCCGCGTCGAGCAGCCGGTCGAGTTCGTCGAGCACCGGCTCGTCTGGGCGGAACTTGCGGGCGAACCAGAAGCCGGACGCGACCATCGCGTCCAGATCGTCCGAGGTGAGCCACTTCGGATGAGGCGTATCGACCCACTGGGCGTAGTGGACCATCCCGGCGAGATTGCGCAGCGACGGGTCGTTGCGCAGCACGGTGTGCGGGTAAGACTCGGTCGGCACCCGGGTGTGCGAGTAGTAGCGCATCAGTCCGGGGTCGGCCCGCAGCAGGACCTGGGCGGCGCGCCCCGACAGCGCGAACTGGTCGCAGCCCTTGTACAGGCGGAAATCGTCGCTGAAGGGCGTCCGCAGCCTGCGTCTGTTCAGATCCGGCGGGAGACCGCGCGGCGATCCGCTCATCGAGAAGCCGGGGATGTGCTTCATGACCTGACGGACCCGGTGGCGGTCCGTCCACAGCGGCAGCCGGTACGAGCGCACCAGATACCGCTCCAGGAACAGGGGAAGCTTGGGATCGTCGTCCGGCTCCTCGAGCGCCATGTCGGCGGCGGACGCGGCGAGGTGCCGCTCATAGTCGCGGAGCGGCCGCAGCGGGTAGTCCTGGCCGGTGAGGATCGTGAGCCAGTCGTCC
>NZ_JBFUFC010000060.1:0-18417 GCF_056403635.1 Microbacterium sp. P2_F9
GCCCCCGACTGTCTGGAGACACAATGAGCACCACCACAGCCGGGCGCAAAGAGACCCGAGGGACAAATACGTCCGCCCCGAAGCCCCCACATCGGCGCAGGATGAAGAGTCCCTACCCGACCTGGTTCTTCCTTCCCGCAGGCGTCTTCTACGTTCTTCTTTTCCTGGTCCCCACGGTGGCATCGCTGTGGTTCTCCCTCACACGTTGGACGCTGTTCGACGTCGAGTTCATCGGTTTCGACAACTTTGTGCAGTTCTTCAAGGAACCGCAGCTCGTCCAGGGGTTCATCAACACCTTCATCTATGCCTTCCTCACGTCGGCGGCAAAAGTTGTGCTGGGGCTTGCGCTGGGCGTGTTCCTCAGTACCCAGATCATCGGGCGCGGTTTCCTTCGGGCCACGATCTTCTTCCCGGTGCTCGCCAGCACCATTGGCGTCGGAATCATGTTCAAGGTCCTCCTGGATCCGTTTGACGGCCCCATCAACGAGACTCTTGCCCTCATTGGAATCACCGGCCCAGGCTGGTTGACCGATCCATCTCTGGCCCTCATATCGGTCGCTCTTGTCGACATCTGGAAAGGCGTAGGGCTCGCGACCCTCATCTTCATCGCCGGCATGGTGGCGATCCCGCAGGAGTACTTCGAAGCAGCAGAGATGGATGGCGCGAGCTTCTGGCAGCGCTTCCGCCACATCACCCTTCCGCTCCTCCAGCCCGCGACAGCTACGGTCGTCCTCTTGTCGCTCATCGGTGGTTTGAGGTCATTCGACCTCATCTGGGCGATGACGAAGGGCGGGCCCGGCTTCACCAGCGATGTCCTTGCCTCAGTCGTCTACAAGCAATACCAGGCCGGATTCTTCGGCCTGTCCACCGCGGGGAACGTGGTCCTATTCATCGTCGTAGCCGCGATCATCTTCCCGCTGTCTCGGTGGCTCAACCGTGGGGAGGCGAACGCGTGAGAAACAGGACCTGGCGCTGGACCGCCGGCATCATCGCCATCGTGGTCGCGATTGCGGTCTTCGTAGTGCCGTTCGTGTTCATGGTGTTCACGGCGGGCAAGACGCAGAAGGAAGCGTCGGCCCTGGAGTTCAGCTGGCCGACTGAATGGGTCTTCTTCGACAACCTCGTAACTGTCCTCACGACACGCGACTACTTGATCGTGCGCGCCTTCATCAACAGCACTGTGCTCACTGTCGTCTCCGTGGCCATCATGGTCATCCTCGGCGCGATGGTCGGCTACGTTCTGCAGCGTCGTCGCTCACGATGGAATCCGCTGATCAACTTCTTCGTGCTCGCAGGACTCATCATCCCGCCCGCTGTCGTTCCCACCATCTGGGTACTCCAAGGGTTGGGCCTCTTCAAAACAATGGTCGGACTCATCGCGGTACATGTCGCGTTCGGCCTGTCGTTCTGCATACTGCTTTTCCGCGCCTTCGTCGCCGGTATCCCCAAGGAGTTGGACGAGGCTGCGATCATCGATGGCGCCGGCCCTGTGAAGCTGTTCTTCCGCGTGATCTTCCCTCTGTTGAAATCGGTCATCGTGACGGTCGTCGTTGTGCAGGCCGTGTTCGTCTTCAACGACTTCACCTACGCGTTGTACTTCCTGCCAGGGGACGAGAACGCAACAGTGCAGTTGACGACGTACAACTACACGTCTCAGGCGATCAGCTCCTGGAACCTTTTGTTCACGAATGTTCTGCTCATCACCATTCCGCCGCTGGTCATGTACATCTTCTTCCAGCGTCAGATCGTCGCGGGCATGACCTCCGGCGCAGTGAAAGGGTGAGTCACGAGGGTGCCCTGCCGCGGACGGCGGAGGTCATTCGCGCTCACGTTGTAGATCGTTCGCCGCAGCCGTTCGACGAGTCGGAGATCCAGCGGTCGCCGACCGGAGTCCAATGGATGTATGGGGAAGGGCAATACGAACTTGCGCTCCTGGCACGACTCATCGACGACGGGTTCGCCGCGAATCGGCACGTCCATTACACCCGGAACTATGGGCGCATAGCGGTCGCGGCGACATTCCGTGCCGCGTTCGCGGGACCCGGCTCCGTTCGCTTGCGCGTCTCGGGCGACGCCAGTGTCACCGTGAACGGGCGATCGGCAGAGCTCGCCGCGGCACAGGACGGGTACTTGACGTTCGAGTGCCCGGCCGGCCAAGGGGAGCTTCGGATCGAGGTAGTGGGCAGCCCGGTAGTCGTCCCTGCGATCGCGGTTGACTCCCCGATACCTGTAGATCCATGGACGGCGAGTCTGGAGGGTGGGCCCTGGGCGGCCGTGGGGCTTCGGGCCGGAGGTGACGTGCCTCCACACCTCGAGCCTGCTTCCACCGTTCTCCTTACCGCTCGGCACAACGGCGATGGCGTCTTCGACGTCGGCGCGCCAGTTCTCGGGCGGCCGATCCTTCCCGAGGGTCCCCCTCCGATCATCGCGACGGGGGAAAGTGTCGACGAGGCGCTCTCGGATCCTTCGACGCACGAAACGCGCCACGACGTGGTCCAACTGCCGGACGGCCGCTGGACGACGCGGCACCGGTTGGGGTTCCGCTACCTGATCGTGGACGCGCCGGTTGCCCYGTCCGAGATTGACATCGAAGCGTCGGTGCTTGATGTGGCCAGACCCGGAGCGTTCGCCTGCTCTGACGAGCAGCTGACCCGGATCTGGGCCGCGGCGCAGTACACACTGCGCACGTGCTCGCAGGGACTGCTCGTGGACGGCATCAAACGTGATCGGATGCCCTGGGCCGGAGACCAGGCGATGAGCACTCTTGCGAACGCCTTCGCACTAGGCGAAGGCGGACTGGTCGCGGATGGCCTGGTCGCTCTGGGGCAGCCCGGTCACGGATACGTCAACGGCATCGCGGATTACTCGCTGTGGTGGGTGGTGAACGCCGACTTGTACGTGCGCTACTTCGACGACAAGCAGTTCGTCGAGCGCTCCGCAGATCTGGTCCACTCCTTTGTCACCGACCTCGCGCAGTACGCCGACGACCAGGGCGTATTCCGGCCGGTCAAGCACCCAGGCGGCTTCGCGGACGCGGGACCCGGCTCGGTCTTCATCGACTGGGGCGTGACGCTCGAGCAAGGACGCGACTCCGTTGCCCTGCAGATGCTCTGGTTCTGGGCGCTTCGCAGTGCCGAGCGGGTGCTTCGGCGAGTTGCACACGATGGAGCCGACAGGTGGTCTGATCTCGCCGATCGTCTTGAGACGACACTGCGCACTCGAGGCTGGACGAGTGCACCCGGTCGCTGGTCCGATTACCTTGACTCTGCCGCGCCGTCGGCTGCACCATACGCGAACTTCCTGGCCATCCTTGCCGGGCTGCATCCTTCCCCTCCGTCGGGCGTTCACGACGCAGCGCGGAGACACGACGCCGGTACACCCTTCATGAACGCACTTCGCCTGCGGGCCCTGATCCATGCCGGTTCACACGATGAGGTCCTCGACGAGATTCGACGCGTCTGGGGAGGCATGCTCGATCGCGGGCCCGGAACCTTTTGGGAGGAGGTGACCACCGACGGCGATCCACACAGCATGTATGGGCGACCATTCGGGCGGAGTTTGTGCCATGCCTGGTCAGCGGGGCCCGCAGCCATCATTCCCGAGGCGGTGTTGGGAGTGGCCCCGCTCGCGGATGGCTGGGCGGAGTTCAGCGTCGATACGCACCTCGGAGATCTCGAGTGGGCTTCGCTCGTCATCCCTGCCCCCGCGGGCGACATCGTAGTCGTGGCGGAGGCGGCTCGGGTGTCGGTCGAATTCCCGGGC
Organism: Microbacterium sp. P2_F9; assembly: GCF_056403635.1. Taxonomy (NCBI): domain Bacteria; kingdom Bacillati; phylum Actinomycetota; class Actinomycetes; order Micrococcales; family Microbacteriaceae; genus Microbacterium; species Microbacterium sp. P2_F9. Next base: position 3,763 of record NZ_JBFUFC010000060.1, read on the forward strand.
GGCACCACGCTCGTGCACGCGGACGGGCACCGAGTCGAGGGGCCGGCGCACATCACGTGGCGTCACAGTCCTGCGGATCGCGCAAAGACACCCCACGCGCTCTCGAGCCCGCCTTCAGCCGCGGCGTTCGGCGCCATCCAGTGAAGGTTGCGGCCGGGGCCAGTGCCACTATTACGCGGCCTCGAGCTGGCTGCGCGCAGGCATTCCGGTGCACCAAGTCGCGAAATGGCTGGGGTGTCGGCGACGGCACTCCGTGGGCCATTTGAGTATCATCGCCGTCAACTCGAATGTCCCGCCCAATGAAGCGCCCGATGTCGGTGCGTCGGGAACCGTTCAAGTTGTATGAGGGACACCACCTGTGCGGGGTGGTGTACTTCAAGCCCGTGAGCCGAGATCGACATCGACATCGACATCCGGGTCCGTCTGGCGGCTGCCTTCGCCTGGACGTAGAAACCCGCCCATCAGCGCGGTCGGCAGCGCAGCGACGGATGGACAGATTCCCTCGGTCCTCACCAAGAGGATCCGCAGAATGGCGGCCCTGCACTGTCGCCGATGGTGCTTGGTCCGCGTCGAGTGCGTAAAGATTCTTACCCAAATCCCTCTTCGCCAGGCTGGTTGTGAGTCAGTTCACGATCAGCGAGGGAGGCTCTGGGTGTCGATCACTCCGGGGTTCACGACGGCGGAGATCCGCGAGTTCGTGCATGAGTATCAGTTGCAGCCGCATGGTCAGAAGGCGATCTGGTTGCGGGAGCGCGGGCTCACCTACGCGCATTTGATCAGGTGGCGAAAGGGGGTGTTCGGTGGCAACCTCGACCGGGGCCTGGTGCCGAGGCAGGCTAGGGGGATGACCTTGCCCCCGAAACAGCGGACCGAGCTGGAGAAGCAGCGCGCCGCGGAGCGTGCCGCGCATCAAGCGGAGACCGAGCGGCTGCAGGCGCGGATCCGAGAGCTCGAGGAGACCAACGTTGCGCTGGGAAAAGCTATCGGGCTCTTGCACAAGGTGAGCGAGCAAGAGCCCGACGCGCCCCAGCCGAAGACCGGTCGGTCTGGTTCCTCGACACCGAGGACACCATCGTCGGAGAGTTGACTCCCGCGACCGGGTCGCAACGGCAGGCGCTGCAGCTCGTGGGGTTGTCACGGTCGACGTGGCACTACCGACGGAATCCGCGGCCCAGGATCCACAACCCGGTGAAGGAGCGCGCGTATCCGTCTCGGATCGACCAGGCCGATCGGGACGCGATCGCAGAACTGATCACCGCCGGCTGGGTGGAGGGCGTGTCCGTCGATCACGCGTTCGCCGACGCGTGGGACGCGGGGGTGATGCTCGGCTCCCGCCGGTCCGGGTGGCGTGTCGCCGCGGACATCGAGGATCAGACGCCCCGCCCTGTCGCGCCGACCCGGCGCGGCAGCAACCGCCCACCGCGGGAGGCGCCGGTGCTGGAGGCGACCGGACCCGGACAGGTCTGGTCGTGGGACATCACCGACCTGCGGTCCCCGTGGCGGGGTGTCGCGTTCAAGGCGTACTCGATCATCGACATCTACTCCCGCAAACTCGTCGGATACCGTGCCGAAGACCGGGAAGTCGACGACCTCGCCGTCGAGATTTTCCACGCTGCGATCGCCCGCGAAGGGGATCCCCGGTGTCGTGCACGCCGACTCCGGGCCGGCGATGCGGTCCACCGTGCTGAAGGACTACCTCGCCGACCTCGGCGTCACACAGACCCACAACCGACCGCGGGTGTCGAACGACAACCCGTTCTCCGAGTCGGAGTTCCGCACCATGAAGTGTCGGCCGAACTACCCCGGCACGTTCGCCGACCTCGAGCAGGCGCGAGCATTCATGGCCTGGTACGTGCCCTGGTACAACGCCGAGCACAAGCACTCCGGCATCGCGTTGTTCTCACCCAACGAGGTCCACGACGGCACCTGGCAGCAGGCCTGGGCGCGGCGCGAGCAGACCCAGCAGGCTTACTACGACACCCACCCCGAACGCTTCCGACGACGCCCGTCCACACCACTGCGCGCCGGGATCGTCGGCATCAACCTGCCCAAGAACGACAGCCAATCACCGCGCGAACGACTCCCCTTAGCAGGGTGAAATCGGCGCATCGCGGCCGAGTCGGCTCGACGCGCGCTCCGCCGCGGAATCACGCGGATCTTCCCCCTCACCAGCGGATTCGTGCGTCGAGCGGAGTCGCACATCACGCACTCTATGCACTCTAAAATCATCCGGAATCGACATCCTCGGGATACTCGGGGACCCTTGGGGGACCTCTGGACGAACCCGACATCGAACACCGCAATCCGCCAAAAGAGKGTCGACCGATGGAGGATGGCACCGCTTGCAGTAGTGAGTGGTGAGCGGCATAGCCGCGAACCACGTGATGTGCCGCGACCGGCTCCTTGGAATTGGCTGGTGCGCACTTTGGTCGAGAAAGCGAACTGATTCACTCTCCGTTCCGTCGATGTGTCCGTTGCACGGTCACGACGCGTCCGATTCGGTGGTCGGGCCGCCTCGTTGACGCTACGGCGGGGTCGTGCGCCTGTACTCCGTTGGCGTCATCCCCGTGACGGATCGAAAGACTTTCACGAAGTAGTTCGCATCGAGATACCCTGTTGCTGCCGCGATGTCGCTTATGCGGTCATCGGTTTCGGTGAGCAGGGTTGTGGCGGCTGAGATGCGTTCGCGGGCAAGGAACTGCGAGATCGTGAGACCTGTCTCGGACTTGAATCTGCGGCCCAGATGCTCAGACGAGATCTTGAGGTTAGCGGCAAGTTCCGGTTGTGTCGGCGGACCAACTAAGTCCGATGTCAGCCTCGAGACAGCTTTCCTCACCAGAGGGGTATAGGGCAGGGCCCGCTGTTGTCGGACGAGGGTGCAGAACTCACGGACCATTCGGTCGACTTCGGCGTACTTGTCTGACCGTCCCGGCGTGAGTCCCACGCGATGCAGCCGCTGGGCGAAGCTCTGGGACACCGCCTCGATGGTCGTTGGAGCAAGGCCGCCGCGCTGCGCAGCGATGCGGCACATGATTCTCAGGATTGTGGGAGCGAGATAGGGGATCGAAAGGTAATTAAAGGAAGCGGGAACGGTGCTAAGACGCCGCAGTGCGGCTAGAGCTTTCGCCTCGTCGCCCCGCGAAACGGCGCGCATGAGGGCCTGTTCGCTCGCGTACCGGTCTGCAATGGCGCTATACGATCCCGCCGTGCCACGCGACGACGGGGCAGGAAGGGTGGTGGGGCCCTCGAGGGCGACTCGTTCGAAGCCGAGCTGACCCGAGACCGAGCCCGCGAGAACGGCTGCGCTCCGCATCACAAACTCGGAGTCGACGATTGGCAGACCTGCCCGCCAGATGCGATATCGGGTGATCAGCGAGGGCGAAGCGCCCAGCGACCGCAACGTCTCGCGATCTTGGGACTCGATCGTCGGTGCATCTGTATAGGGGCCGATCACGACGAGAGAGTCGTCGCACCAGAAGACGCTGAGCGTGGCGCCCAGCCGGTCGCGAAGCTCGTAGACGGTGTCGCGACGCAGGCGTTGCGCGAGGTCGCTGAGGTGCTCCGCCCTCAGGTAGTGCTGAAGCGTGTCGTCGAAGCGCAGTGTGTCCTCAAGTTGTGTGAACAGCAGAATCGGGTCGCGCGTGACGTGCACGCGACAGCCCAGCACGGCTTCGACTGTGCTCTGGCGGGCGGCGAATTCCACTGACCCTGCATCCACGGTGTCTCCGTTCTTCTACGAAACACGATCTCATTCTATTTTGGTCCGATTGTGGTTCGTACCCTAGGGCGACGAAACACAGCGGGCAGCGCTGCACGAAAGGACGGACTATGACCTCCGTGCTCCGGCACTCCACCCTTTTCAACGACGGTTGGACGTTCGTTCCGGAAGAAGTCGATCCCTCTTCCGCGGGCGGTATCAATGGGGAGGCGGTGACCCTTCCGCACACCTGGAACGCTCAGGACGGGACTGACGGTGGCAACGACTACCGTCGCGGAGTGTCCTCGTACATCAAGCACTTCTCTGCCGCTGATGACGACCAAGAACGATGGTTGGAGTTCCGCGGAGTGAACTCGTCCGCCCGCGTGTTCCTCAACGGCACACTGGTCGGCACTCATGAGGGTGGGTACTCCACGTTCCGCGTCGACCTTTCGGAGGTGGTGGCCCCGCAGAACACCCTCGTCGTTCTCGTCGACAACGGCCCGAACGAGACGAGCTATCCGCAGCGTGCCGACTTCACCTTCTATGGCGGTATCTATCGCGACGTGTACCTCATCGAGGTGCCGCGAGAACATTTCGCACTGGACGACTCGGGTGGTCCTGGGGTGGTGGCGACTGTGCATCTCGACGGATCGAACGCCCGCGTGATGCTCAACGCGCAGGTCTCCGGCGGCGACGCCGTCCACTTTTTCATCCATGGCGTCGGGGAGGTCGTCGCTCCCGTAACCGAGGGCGTGGCCAGGGCATCCGTCGAGATCGCGAGCGTTCGCCGCTGGCATGGAGTGCGTGATCCCTACCTCTACTCGCTCGTGGCGACCCTTCTCGTCGACGAACAGGCCGTCGACGACGTCGCCTTGCGTTTCGGATGCCGAGAGTTCGCCGTGGACCCGGATCGGGGATTCGTCCTGAACGGCGAGGACTATCCGCTTCGTGGCGTGTCCCGACACCAGGACTGGGATGGCGTTGGCAACGCGATCACCGCCGAGCATATGGACGCCGATCTCGAACTTCTGCGTGAACTCGGCGCCACCACCGTGCGACTCGCGCACTACCAGCACGACCAGGGCTTCTACGACCGATGCGATGAGGCCGGCATTGTGGTGTGGGCGGAGATCCCGCAGATTTCCGACTTCCTGCCCCTTGGAAAAGCAGACGCAGAACGGCAGCTGACCGAACTCATCGTTCAGAACCGCCATCACGCCAGCATCATGTGTTGGGGCCTGTCGAACGAGATCACAATCACCCGCAATACGCCCGAGATTCTGACCGCGCACCAGGAGCTCAACGAGCTCGCACATCGCCTCGACCCCACTCGTTTGACGGCCATTGCGAACGTGTTCGTGCTGGATGCCTCCGACCCTCTCGCGACGGTCACCGACGTGATGAGCTACAACATCTATTACGGCTGGTACGTCGGAGACTTCAGTGACAACGAGAAGTGGCTCGACGAGTTCCGCGTCGAGCATCCCGGAGTAGCCGTCGGTATCTCCGAATACGGCGCAGACGCGAACCCGCGCTTTCAGACGGCGAACCCCGTGCGAGGCGATTACTCAGAGCAGTTTCAAGCGGCCTATCACGAGCACATGCTCACAATCATCGCGGAGCGTCCTTGGCTCTGGGCTACTCATGTCTGGAACCTCGCGGACTTCGGTGTGGATGGCCGCAACGAAGGCGAGTTTCCAGGACGGAACCAGAAAGGTCTGGTCAGCTTCGACCGCTCGCTGAAGAAGGATGCGTTCTACCTCTACAAGGCTGCCTGGTCCGCGCAACCGTTCGTCCACATCGCTGGACGTCGGTACGAGGATCGCGCAGAGGAGGTGACCCAGGTGGCCGTCTATTCGAACTCCGACGAAGTCTCGCTGTGGTGCGATGGTCAGCTCGTCGGTCAGCAGTCGGGGAYGAGGGTCTTCCGCTTTTCTGTCCCGCTCTCGGGCGACCACGAGCTGGTTGCACGTGCCGGGGACACCACCGATTCGATCCGGATTCGTCGCGTCGCGACGCCGAACGAGCAGTACTCGATGGAAGTCGCCGAAGTGACGAACTGGTTTGAGGAAGACGAGCTTCCGGCCCCGGACGGTTTCTACTCGGTCCGGGACACGCTCGGAGACATCAAGCAGTCTCCTGGAGGCGCTGCGCTGATCGAGCAGCTCATGTCTCGGATGGCGGGCGGTGCAAGTCACGTTGCCGAGAACATGATGACCACGGAGGTGGCCCAGTATGTGCTCAGCCGGATGACCTTCCAGGCCGTTCTGCAGCAGGCGCCGGGGTCAGTGTCCAGGGAACAGGTCTCGGCGCTCAACGCCGCTCTGAATCAGATCTCTCGAGTTTGAGCTTGCTGAGTTGGTGGCGTCTCCGTTGAGAACGCACCGACTCGCCAAATGAAAGACGGACTATCAATGACGAATTTTCCCCCCGGCTTCCTCTGGGGAGCTGCCACCGCCGGACACCAGATCGAAGGCAACAACGTCAACAGTGACTGGTGGGAGCGTGAGCTGACCTTTCCCGGCATGGAACTCTCGGGCGATGCGGTCGACAGCTACCACCGTTTCCGCGAGGACATCGACCTTCTCGCCGATGCGGGGCTCACGACCTACCGCTTCAGCCTCGAATGGTCCCGCATCGAACCTGTGGAGGGGCGCTTCTCGCGCGCCGAGCTCGCCCACTACCGCCGGGTGATCGAGTACTGCTTCTCACGGGGAGTCGTGCCTTTCGTGACCCTGCAGCACTTTACGACTCCGCGATGGTTCGCGAACGACGGCTGCTGGACCTCCCCCAGGGCCAAGGAACGCTTCCTGAGCTTCGTGACCGAGGCCACGACCATCCTCGACGGCGTCGAGTGGGTCGCGACGATGAACGAACCGAACATGCAGGCGGCCATCATGACGGCGATGCGCCGCATGACCGCGACCCAGGGCGGTCAGTGGCAGAGCCCCACCGTCGAGAGCGGCACCGAGCGCGAGGACGGCGAGGAGACGAAGCTCGAGAAGAAGCAGCACGGCGCGTTTCTGCAGGACGCCGACCCCGAGATCGGTCGCACCTTCGTGGACATCCACCACGCCGCACGCGAGATCGTGCGTGCACAGACGAACGCGAAGGTGGGCTGGACCATCGCCGCGGGCGCCTTGACGGCAGTTCCGGGAGGGGAGGAGAAGCTGAGGCAGATCCGCTACGGCAAGGAGGACGTCTATTGGGAGGGTGCCCGGGGCGACGACTTCGTCGGAGTCCAGGCGTACTCGAGTCAGCAGGTCGACGCCAACGGACTCGTCCCGCACCCGGCGCACCCCGACAACACGCTGGTCGGAACGGCGTTCCGACCAGACTCGCTCGCGATGGCGGTCCGCCACGCGTGGGAGGTGTCGGAGGGTGTGACCGTCATCGTCACTGAGAACGGAATCGCGACCGCTGATGACGCGCAACGTGTTCGCTACACCGACCTAGCATTGCGCGGCCTGGCGGAAACCATCGCCGACGGCATCGATGTCCGCGGCTATCTGCACTGGAGCCTGCTCGACAACTTCGAATGGGGACACTGGGCTCCGACCTTCGGCCTGATCGCTGTCGACCGCGACACGTTCGTCCGAACACCGAAGCCCAGCCTCGCCTGGCTCGGCGAGGTGGCACGCGGAAACGGACTGGCCTTACTCGGAATTCAATCCCGCACGCAGGATAACGAAGCACCCGGCGCGTTGCCGTTCGGTGCCAAACAAGGAGGTTTGAAATGAAAGCTGCGAAACTTCGGAATTGGAGCCTCGCATGACCGATCCCGTCGTCAAGGAGGAAGGCGAGGACCAGCGCTGGACGTCCGCAATCGCGGTCCACTACGACTCCAAGAAGCGGCTCTCTCGCTACATCCGCTGGTACCTGTTCCTCGCGCTCGCTATCGCAGCGATCTGGACGTCCTCGCAGGGCATTCTGATGCCGAACCAGGTCCAGATCCTTCAGTTCGGTCAGTTCTTCACCGGTGCGGACGCGGGTGTGGACCTGCAGGCGCTCACCGAGCTGGGAAGAGCGGTCGCTGCCGGTGACATTCAGCCCAGCGCCGACCAGACCCGACAGCTTGCCCTGCTCGATGACTTTGAGGCCTCTCGCGCTGCCGGCCTGGCGTTCGTCACCACGACCAGCGCTATCGTCGTCATGCTCCTTCAGCCCGTCATCGGTGTCATGTCCGACCGGACTCGCTCCAGGGCTGGGCGACGTGCCCCGTGGATCCTCTACTCGGCGCTGGTCGGCGCGATTCTCCTCGTCGCGGTTCGCTACGCTCCGTCGGTGGCGGTCCTCGTCGTGCTCTGGACCCTGACGGAGCTCGCGTTCAACGTCACCAGCAACCCGCTCCAGGCCACGGTTGCAGATCGTGTACCGCATGAACGCCGCGGGCGGGTGACCTCCTGGACGAGCATGGGCTCAATCATCGGTGGCCTGATCGGCGGCATCGGCGCCGGTGCCTTGTTCGGTCTCATAGGGTTGGACTTCTACCTGATCCTGGCTCTAGTCGTGGTGATCGCGGCCGTTCTGTTCGTGACTCGCAACCGGGACGAGAGTTCCGTCGATCTCCAGCGGGACAAGTTCGCGTGGAAGCCGTTCCTCCGCGGATATGCCAGCGCGTTGAAAGAGCCGAATTACCGCTGGCTTTGGATCTCCCGAGCCCTGTTCTTCTTCGGGTACAGCACAACGACGGTTCTCAGTCTCTACATGCTCCAAAGCTACATATCGCCGGCGCTGAGCGCCGCGGAGGCCTCCGCCACCGTGCCGCTGCTGGGCCTTTGTGGAATCCCCTCCACGCTGATCGCTATCGCGGTATCCGGACGGCTCTCTGACCGCATCGGTCGTCGCAAGCCCTTCGTGGTAGTCGCATCGGTCCTCATGGCGGTGTCTCTGGCGATTCCGCTCATCTCCCCGACGCTGCCGGCGCTGTTCATCCAGGTCGTCATCACCGGCGCGGCGTTCGGCATTTACATCCCCGTGGACAACGCAATGTTCATCGATTTTCTGCCCGACCCCGCCCGAGCAGCGCGTGACCTTGGTCTGGCCACGGTCGCGATGAACCTCGGGCAGGCGCTTGCCCCCGCGCTCGCTGCCGTTGTGGTCGCGGTGACCGGTGGGTATCAGTTCGTCTGGGTGGCGGCGCTCGTGCTGGTCGCGTTGGCGACGCTGACCATTTCACCCATCAAAGAAAAACGCTACACGCTTGCCTAAACGCAGAGGTCCCCGAAGGGTCCACCAGGGGGCCCCCTGGACGCCGAAAACGCCTCAACTAGAGGCATCAGTCAGGAGACGACCGGATCAGGAATTATGCCTTTGACCTGGGTTGTTTTGGCGGAGACGGAGAGTGCAGGGCTGAAGCCGCCCAGGTCCCGATCTGCGCTCAGCCGACTGCAACCCACCGCGACGAGCAGTGCGGGCGACTAGCCCACGGCACCGTTCAGACCGTACGAGATCGCACCCGACATAGGCGACTTCCCACGCGCAGCCGCTAAGTCCTCGGGTCCAGCAGTATCCCCATCCGTCGGCGGCTCCGCCGATAGGCTCTGATCCTGATGAGCGACGATTCCCCAGACACAGAAGCGACGCGCGTTGAATCGGTCCGCAACCGTAAGCCCACGATATATGACGTCGCAAAACACCTCGGACTGAATCCGTCGACGGTGTCCAGGGCACTCAACAACCCCGGCCGAGTAAATCAGGTGACCGAAGCCAAGATTCGTGCGGCGGCCAATGAACTTGGCTACCGGACGAATCCCTTCGCTCGCGCGCTGCAAACGGGTAAGACCGGCACCTTCGCGGTGATCCTCTCCGATATAACCAATCCGGTGCACTTCGACCTCATCCGGGGGGCCGAGCAGGTGGCCGCCAGAAACGGCCTCACGCTCGTTCTTGCGGAGACCCAAGGCTCTCCGGACGCAGAAAGAGCGACGATCGCCCGTCTGCAGCGCTCGGTCGATGGAATCCTGGTCGTTGCGTCGCGTCTAGATGCCGACTCGTTGCGCGCTATTGCCGCAGAGACGCCCGTCGTTGCCGCAAATCATGCAGCAGACGGGATCCCATCGGTATTTGCGGACATGCGGACCGGTCTCATCGAAGCGGTGGAGCACCTGCACGGGCTGGGGCACCGGTCGTTGGCGTACCTCGGCGGTCTCAACGCTTGGATCGACGCGGCCAGATGGGATCTGCTGCTCGGTGAAGCGGAGAGTAGGGGAATGTCCATCGTCGAGATCGAAGCCGATTCCGCAACTGTGGCGGGCGGCGCTGGTTCCCTTCGCCGGGTGCTCGCGAGCGGCGTGACCGCGGTGGTGGCGTACAACGACTTGGTCGCGCACGGCCTGTTGCTCGCTTCCCGAAGCGCGACCGTCGATGTTCCCGGAAGGCTGAGCGTTGTGGGTTTCGACGACATCTTCAGCGCGGAACTTTCGGTCCCTGCCTTGACAACTGTTCGCTCGCCGCTGCGCCAAATCGGGACAGTGGCCATGAACCGGTTGATCACGGGCGCCTTTCCGGGTACCGAGTCCGAGAGAGTCGCGCTAGCGACGACACTTGTTGTCCGTGAATCCTCAGGACCGCCGCCCGACAGTTAGTTAGAGGTCTGTCGTGGGGCGAGACGTTCAGAGCCGCGTAGTAGCGCCGGCTAAACGACATCAGACCGACCCACGGGCGCCGTTGGCGGTCCGGCTCACAGCGGCCGCCACGCTCGGTCGCAGTGCGGCCGCCCAGACTCGGGCAAGATCTTTGGCAGGTTGGCCAATCGATTGTCGTGTAGCCTCGGGGCCGCCACCGCACCGATCAGCGACTTGTCAAGGTCTAGTGGGTGTCTTCGGCTTCGATCTCGGTGCGGTCGCCCGACCACAGCGTGTGGAAGGTGCCGGGCTTGTCAACGCGCTGGTAGGTGTGGGCGCCGAAGAAGTCCCGCTGCCCCTGCACGAGTGCCGCCGGCAGGCGGTCGGCGCGCAGCCCGTCGTAGTACGACAGCGAGGACGAGAACGCCGGAGCGGGGATGCCGGTGCCCGCCGCTGTGCCGACAATCCGCCGCCACGCGTCCTGCGCGCGGCCGAGCGCTTCGACGAAGTACGGCGCGGTGAGCAGCACCGGCAGCTCCGGCGTCTCGGCGTAGGCGTCCGCGATGCGGTTGAGGAACTGTGCGCGGATGATGCAACCGCCGCGCCAGATCTTCGACACCGCGCCAAGGTCGATGTTCCAGTCGTACTCCGCCGCGCCGGCGCGGATCTCGTCGAACCCCTGCGAGTACGCGACGATCTTCGACGCGTACAGGGCCAGACGCACGTCCTCGATGAACGCGTCGTCGTCCTCCGCGAAGCCCGAGGCGGACCCGCCCGAGGCGTCGGGACCGGGCAGCTCACGCGAGACGGCACGCTGCTCGGGGTGCGAGGAGAGCGAACGGGCGAAGGTCGCCTCGGCGATGCCCGACACCGGAACGCCCAGGTCGAGTGCGGTCTGCACCGTCCACGCGCCGGTCCCCTTGGCGCCGGCCTGGTCGAGGATGACGTCGACCAGCGGCGCGCCMGTCTCGGCGTCGACCTGGCGCAGCACCTCGGCGGTGATCTCGATGAGATACGACTCGAGCTCACCCCGGTTCCACTCCGCGAACACGTCCGCGATCTCCGCCGGGCTCTTGCCGGTGCCGCGGCGGATGAGGTCGTAGGCCTCGGCGATGAGCTCCATGTCGGCGTACTCGATGCCGTTGTGCACCATCTTCACGAAATGCCCGGCGCCGTCATGGCCGATGTGGGTCACGCACGGCTCGCCCTCGGCGACCGCCGCGATCGAGCGCAGGATCGGACCGAGCGTCAGCCAGGACTCGTCCGAACCGCCCGGCATGATCGACGGGCCGTGCAGCGCGCCCTCCTCCCCGCCGGAGATGCCCGCGCCGACGAAATTGATGCCCGTCTCCCGCACCGCCTTCTCGCGGCGGATCGTGTCGGTGAAGAGGGCATTGCCGCCGTCGACGATGATGTCGCCCGGCTCGAAGACGTTCACGAGCGCGTCGATGACGGCATCCGTCCCGGCCCCGGCCTTTACCATGACGATCGCCGTCCGCGGCTTCTGCAGCGACGCCGCGAACTCCTCGTACGTCTCGGCCGGCACGAACTCCGCTTCGGGGTGCTCAGTGAGCAGCGTCTCGGTCTTCGGATAGCTGCGGTTGTAGATGGCCACCGTGTTGCCCTCGCGACTGGCGAGGTTCCGGGCCAGATTCGACCCCATCACCGCCAGCCCCACGACGCCGATATTCGCAACCGGCTCGCGGGCGGCACCCGGGCCCGTGGGAGTCGGAGCCGGGCGCTTCACCTCTTCCGGGGGAGGGGCACCCTCGTGCACCCGGGTGGAGCCGGGCTGGTCATCGCGGTCGGTCGAGACGTTCGTCTGCGCGTGGTTGTCGTTCGAGTTCATGTTCTTCCTTCGTTGACAAGAGGTGTCCCATGGATACGCCCTTCAAGTAGGAGGCTCCGATTCGGTGGTCTGTGCCACGAGCCGAAAGGGAGCATGTCAGTGCAGCTCGCCTTCCGTACCCGGCCTGGACGTACGTCGACGCCTATTGGGCCGGCGCGATGCCAGTCGATGCGCGCACGACGAGGGTCGTGGCCAACGGCGGCATTGCGTCGGCCGCCTCGTCGCCGGCGARCCGCGCGAGCAGATTGGCCACGGCACGCTCACCGGCCTCCACCAGCTGCGCCCGCACGGTGGTGAGTGGGGGTGTGATCAGTTCGCTGCCGAAGATGTCGTCGAATCCGGCCACGCTCAGCTGGTCCGGAACTGTGATGCCCTTCGCGGCCGCGGCTTGCATGAGACCGATCGCGAGGAGGTCGTTGAAAGCGACGACCGCGGTGGGACGTGCAGCAAGGACGCGGCGCAGCGCTGCCCGACCGCCGTCGATGGTCGGCGAATTGGGTCCGATCTCCACGAGGGAGAATCCCAGTCGGCCGGAGGCCTCGAGCATCAGCTCGAATCGCTTGTCGCTGATCCAAGAAGTCTCCGGGCCCGATAGGTATGCGATGGACCGGTGTCCCAGTTCGGTGAGATGCGTCAGGAGCTGTCCCACACCGCTCTCGACATCGGGGAGCACCCCCGGAACGCCCTCGACAGCACGATTGATGAGCACGACTGGTTTCCGCTCCGCAACCTCGGCGATGCGCTCGCTGGACAGCCTCGTGGTCGCCATGACTACCCCGTCGACACTCGGCATGAGTCGCTCGATCACCGTGGCCTCCGCCTMGCCCGATTCTTGGGACTCGGCGATGACCAGCGTGTAGCCGGCGGCGGTGGCTGCTTGCTCCGCCCCACGCACGATGCCGAACACCACCGGGTTGGTGATGTCTGCAACGACGAGCGCCAGCGTATGACTGCGTCCCGTTGGCAGGCCCCTGGCCATCGGGTTGAACCGGAAGTTGAGTGTGTCTGCCGCCGCGCGGATCTTTGCCTCTGTCGCGACGCTGATCCGCCCTGGCTTTGACAGTGCGCGCGAGACCGTCGACGGATTGACGCCGGCGAGCTCAGCGATGTCGTAGATCGTCGCCGCTCCTCCACGCCGCCGCACCCGCGCGGCGATCTCCGGGGGAACTTTCCCATCGATGTGTGCCGGAGCGCCGTCAACCATTTCGTGAGATCCAATCTGCTGCTCTGTCCACAACCTCGGCCAACGACGACTCCACGTCGACGACAACGCCTCGCTCATCAGACTCGAGGGGCTCCAGGGCGGACAGCTGGGAGTCCAGGAGTCCGGGCGGCATGAAATGATCATCCCGCGCTGCCGCTCGGGCGGCCAACACGGCGMGCTGCGCGGTGAGGTGAACGAAGACCGCGTCGGGGCGAGCGCTGCGCAACCGATCACGGTAGGTACGCCGCAACGCCGAGCACGCCACCACGACGTCTACCTTGTCCGCGAGGCGCGCCCCGACACGATCGAGCCACAGCCACCGATCCTCGTCCTCGAGTGGGATACCTGAGGCCATCTTCTCTACATTCGCCGCGGGGTGTAGCTGGTCTGCGTCGATCCAAGGTGTCCGCAATCGCGTCGACAAAGCGCTCGCTACCGACGACTTACCCGCCGCCGAGACGCCCATCACAACAACCGCGGTCACGCCGAAGCTCCGGCGAATACCTGCGCACGAATGTCGTCGAGGACGCGAGCGACCGACTGGGTCGCCACCGCGTCATGGGACGGATGCTGGCGCTCACCTCTCGCGATCGCGTCGGCTACTGATCGGATCATGGGGACATACCCGTTGCCTTCCCGTGGACGGGAGAGGCGGTCCGGTTCGCGAAACATTGCCCCCGAGGATCCGGCGTGCAGCCGCGCCACGTCCGTCGCCCAGAACATCGCGGGGATCTCGATCCAGCCCGCGGTGCCGCTCATCGAGGCGGACGGATCGACGAACTCGATGATGGAGCAGGCGAGCTGGGATGACCCTCCGCCCTCGTGCCTCAGAGTGATGCGGGCTGAGACGTCGACCCCGTCCAGAACCGACCCGGTTGCCGAGACATCGATGACCGGTCCGAGCACCCACTCTGCGAGCGTGACGGGGTAGATCCCCTGGTCAAGCACCGTGCTGCCGCCCAGCTCCGCATTCCACCGGTTCCCTCCCGCCGGAAAGGGCAATCCGAACGCGCCGCGGACGTCTCGGGGCTCCCCGATCAGGCCATCTCGGATGAGGCGGAGGACTTCGACATGCAGTGGGTTGAACTTCATCCACATCGCTTCCATGGCGAAGCGGTCGTGTGCGCTCGCCACCTCGAACAGCCGCTCCACCTCGTCGGCCGACATCGCCATGGGTTTTTCGACCAGCACGTGCTTGCCCGCTTCGAGAGCGCGGACCGCCAGGTCGAGATGAGTCGCCGGCGGTGTGGCGACATAAACGACATCGACATCGTCGCGCTGCAGGAGGGCGTCGAGGTCCGTGGTCGCGAATGCAATCCCATGTTCCTGCGAGAAC
>NZ_JBFUFC010000061.1:0-18379 GCF_056403635.1 Microbacterium sp. P2_F9
ACTCTGACCCTGTGGGCATCTCCTATCGGATCGCGCAGTTCCGGGCTGAGCGACGGCTGCGTCCTCTCTCCGTGGGGCGCTGGGCCGAGTGCCGCGGCCGACCGTTGATCGACGCAACCGATGCGGCCGCCGGCTACACATTCCGGGTGCACAGCATCGAGGCGACCACGGTCATCCGCGGTGCGGGGCGTCTACGGTTCGGCAACGACGTCTATCTGAACAGCGGCGTGCGAATCGAGTGTCACCACGAGATCATCTTCGGCGACCATATCCTCGTCGCCTTCGGCGCCGTGATCATGGACAGCGACCTGCACGGCTACGAGGGGCGCCCGCCCCGACGCCTTCCTGTCACGATCGGCTCAGGATCGTGGATCGGAGCGAATTCCATAATCCTTCCTGGAGTGACTGTCGGCCGTCGAGCCATCGTGGCAGCCGGGAGCGTCGTGACCCACGACGTCGATGACGACACCCTCGTCGCCGGCAATCCCGCCCGCGTCGTCCGAAGTCTGACGTTTCCGGATGGTCAGCTGACGGCCTATAACTGACCCRGCCTGCTGGATTCAGTCCGCGAAGCCCCAGAACCGCAGGAGTGCCGCGACGAGCGCTGCTGCGGCGACGACGACGAGGAATGGCGCACGCAGGGCGAGGAGCCCCGCGGCTACCAGGACCGCAGGAACCCGGGCGTCGATCACGATGGCCTGCCCCACCCCGAGCGTCTGGACGGCCACGAGCGCAGCGAGCAGCGCGACGGTCAGAAGGTCGGCGATCCGTGCCGGGCGTGGTGCGTCGAGCACCTTCGGCGGCACGAGATATCCCAGCGTCTTCAGCGCGACGCAGATGATCGATGCCACCAGGATCGCGGTCCACAGCGTCACGGCAGTCCCTCGCGCTCTGAGACGTCGTCAGGTTCTGGTTCGGGCGGCGATCCGAGCCAGTTGAACCAGCCGACGATGATCGCGACGAGCGCGGCGATGAGGACCGGAAGCCCCGGCATCAGCGTCGGAGTGAGCGCGGTCGCCACGATCGCCGCGGCCACACCGACCGCGATGGCCTGGCGGCGCCGGAGTCGCGGCCACAGCAGGGCCAGGAAGGCTGCCGCGGCCGCGGCATCCAATCCATACGCTCTCGGGTCTCCCAGCACGTCGCCCAGGAGCGCCCCGGCGAGAGTGGAGATGTTCCAGCCGATGTAGATGGCGAGCCCCGTCACCCAGAACCCCACCAGCCGAGCATGCGGGGTGGTCTGCGCCAGCGAGACCGCCGTGGACTCGTCGATCGTGAACTGCGCGGYGGCCGCGCGACGCCACACCCCGCTGCCGATGACCGGCGACATG
Organism: Microbacterium sp. P2_F9; assembly: GCF_056403635.1. Taxonomy (NCBI): domain Bacteria; kingdom Bacillati; phylum Actinomycetota; class Actinomycetes; order Micrococcales; family Microbacteriaceae; genus Microbacterium; species Microbacterium sp. P2_F9. The sequence continues at coordinate 1,332 of NZ_JBFUFC010000061.1, forward strand.
CGGACGCCGTAGGCGGCGTTGCGGAGGCCGAGGAGGCCCGCGGAGGCGATCGCGGCCGGCGCCGCGGCGATCCCTCCTGAGGCGATCACGCCGACGAAGGCGAACTGCGAGCCGCCCGTGAACATCACGAGGCTCAGGACGCAGGTCTGCCAGACATCCAATCCGGCAGCCACCGCGAGCGCACCGAACGAGATCCCGTAGGCGCTGGTGGCGAGGGCGACGCCGAGTCCCTGGCGTGCCGCACGCCGGGCCTCACCCCCGCTGTGCGCATCGTCGAAGTGCGGGTCCAGGCTCACTCGTTCGATGCTAGCGACGGTCGGGCGACGGGCGAGGCGTCCAGCCCGCCATCCGTGGACCGGAACCTGCCAGATCGAGGATTGCGCTTTCCGGCGCCCCTTGGCATGCTGGAAGCACATCGCAGAAAACGCTTCCTCAGCTTATGGCCGCCTCCAGCGCCCGTTCTCATCACCTTTCTGCCGAAGGACGAAGGAGTCCCATGAGAACGATGCTGGCCGCGCCGCGGCGACGACACCGCACGCGAGCGACCGCACTCGCGGTCACAGCAGGACTGGTAGGCGGGCTCTCCGTCGCGTTCGCGCCCTCGGCGACGGCCGCCGCTCCCCCGCCCGCCGTCGACCTCGGTCGCGAGGTGATCGCCGCGGGCGACGGCTGGGCGTCGTGGTCCGGTGCGACCTTCCCCGAGAAGGTGGAGCGCCACGCCGAGCCCGTCACCGGGGGCGTCGCCGCCGATCCGGCGGAGGTGTACGCCGTCGACACCTGGCAGGAGCTGCGCGACGCGCTGGCGGGGCGCCCCGGCGGCTCGCAGAACGACGCACGCTACAACGAGGTGCCGCGCATCGTGTACGTCGCGGGCAGCATCGACCCGTGGGTGCAGCCGGACGGCACCCGGCTCACCTGCGAGGACATCGAGGCGCAGATCACTGTTGCAGGCACGAACGCGCCCTTCGCGATGGCCGATTACATTGCGGCCTTCGGACCGGGCATCGACCCGACGGGGCCGCTCGAAGCTGCCCGCGTCGCCGCGGCCGCACTACAGGCCACGCTGACGCTGCAGCACATCGGATCCAACGTCACCCTCGTCGGCGTCGGCGACGCCGCCGTCTCGGGCGCATCGCTTCGGATCCGAGCTGCGCACAACGTGATCGTGCGAAACCTCACACTCTCGGATGCCTACGACTGCTTCCCGCAGTGGGACGCGAACGACTCCGGCGGCAACTGGAACTCGGCGTACGACAACCTGTCGGTGTGGACCGCGACGAGCGTGTGGATCGACCACAACACCTTCGACGACGGCGACCACCCGCCGACGAGCCTCCCGCGCGTCTACGGGCGCCCGTTCGAGGTGCACGACGGTCTCATCGACATCACGCACGGCGGGGATCTGGTCACGATGTCGTGGAACTGGCTTCAGCACCACGACAAGACCGACATCATCGGCTCGAGCGACACCCGCACCCAGGACCGCGGTCAGCACCGCGTCACCCAGCACCACAACCGCTGGACTGACATCGGGCAGCGCGCCCCGCGCGTGCGCTTCGGCGATGTCCACGTGTACAACAACCTGTACGAGCAGACCGAAGCGTCGCTCGGCGAGTCGGTGCCCGGCAGCCCCTTCTTCCAGTACTACTGGGGCGCGGGCGTGGAGAGCAGCATCGTCGCGGAGCAGAACGCCATCGAGCTGCAGCCTTCCTCCCCGGTCGATCACATCATCGCGTGGTGGAAGGGCACCGAGCTGTCCGAGACGGGCACGCTCGTCAACGGCGAGATGGTGGATGTGCTCGGCGCGTTCAACGCGACCTCGCCCAACAAGCTCTCCCACGACGTCCGGTGGGACCCTGCCGACCACTACGTCTACGAGGCGCAGCCGGCCGCGGAGGTCGCCGTCGCCGTCCGAGCGGGTGCGGGTGCCGGCATCCTGAACTCCGGCACGCCGATGGCCACCGCCGCTCCCGGCACGTTCGTGCTGTCGGACGACAACGGCTGGGACACCGGACTGCGTGATGGAGACTACCGCGTCACTGCGAACCTGTGGTGGGGTCAGAACGCGACGGTCGTGAAGCTCTACGAAGACGGCGTGCTGATCGGCGCGCAGGCCTCCGCCGGTGCGTCCCCCGCTGCGCAGCAGGCGGTCTTCGACGTGACCGGACGGGTGAACGGCGCGCACACGTACGAGCTGGTCGCGGTCAATCCGTACGGCGAGAGCCGGTCGAGGCCGCTCACCGTCGCCGTGCGCGACGCCTCACCGGGTATCGCGGTGCTGAGCTCGTCCGGCGCTCGCACCGGCTCGCTCATGGTGACGGCCGACCTCTGGTGGGGTGCCAACGCCACCGAGTACGTCCTGTTCCAGGACGGCATCGAGGTCGATCGTCAGCCTCTCGTCGCCGCCACGCCGAACGCGCAGCGGGCGAGCACCGCGATCGGAACGCTCCCGCCCGGCACCTACATCTTCACCGCCGAGCTGCGCAATGCGGCGGGTGCGACGGCGGCGAAGCCGCTCACGGTGACGATCCGAGGCTGATGAAACAGCGGATGCCGCAACCGATGACCCTCGAGGGGGCGCCGGTCGCGGCATCCGTCGATCATTCTCAGGCGTTGGCGTCCTGGCGCTTCAGACGCGAGGTCGCCCGGGCGCGCTCGGTCTGATCGAGGTTCACCTTGCGGATGCGGACGAGTTCGGGGGTGACCTCGACGCATTCGTCATCGCGGGCGAATTCGAGGCTCTCCTCGAGGGTGAGCTGCCGCGGCGGCGTCATCGACTCGAACGTGTCGGAGGTGGACTGACGCATGTTGGTCAGTTTCTTCTCCTTGGTGATGTTCACGTCCATGTCGTCGTTGCGCGAGTTCTCGCCGACGACCATGCCCTCGTAGACCTCCTGCGTGGGCTGCACGAAGAACGACATGCGCTCCTGCAGGGCGATGATCGCGAACGGCGTCACGACGCCCATGCGGTCGGCGACGATCGAGCCGTTCTGGCGGGTCACGATGTGGCCTGCCCACGGCTCGTAGCCATGCGAGATGGCGTTGGCGATGCCGGTGCCGCGCGTCGTGGTGAGGAACTCGGTGCGGAATCCGATGAGCCCGCGGGACGGGACGATGAACTCCATGCGCACCCAGCCGGTGCCGTGGTTCGACATGCCATCCATACGGCCCTTGCGCGTCGCGAGTAGCTGGGTGATCGCGCCGAGATACTCCTCGGGCGCGTCGATCGTCAGGTGCTCGAACGGCTCGTAGGTCTTGCCGTCGACCTTCTTGGTGACCACCTGCGGCTTGCCGACGGTCAGCTCGAAGCCTTCGCGGCGCATGTTCTCGACGAGGATCGCGAGGGCGAGCTCGCCACGGCCCTGCACCTCCCACGCGTCGGGGCGGCCGATGTCGACGACCTTGAGCGACACGTTGCCGACGAGCTCGCGGTCCAGGCGATCCTTGACCATGCGCGCGGTGAGCTTGTGGCCCTTGACCTTGCCGACCAGGGGCGAGGTGTTGGTGCCGATCGTCATCGAGATGGCCGGGTCGTCGACGTGGATCTGCGGCAGCGGGCGCACGTCATCGGGGTCGGCGATCGTCTCGCCGATCGTGATGTCGGGGAAGCCTGCGATCGCGACGATGTCGCCGGGGGCGGCGCTGTCGGCCGGGTAGCGCTCGAGCKCGCGGGTCTTCAGCAGCTCGGTGATGCGCGCACTGCTGACGGTGCCGTCGGCGCGCACCCACGCGACAGTCTGGCCCTTCTTGAGCGTGCCGTTGAAGACGCGCAGCAGTGCGAGGCGACCGAGGAACGGGCTGGAGTCGAGGTTCGTGACCCACGCCTGCAGCGGCGCCTCATCGTCGTAGGACGGCGCGGGCACGTGCTCGAGGATCGCTTCGAAAAGCGGCTCGAGATCGTCGTTGTCGGGAAGCGTGCCGTTCTCGGGACGGTTGCGGGATGCCGCGCCGGCGCGTCCGCTCGCGTACACGACGGGCACGTCCAGCAGCGCATCGACGTCGAGGTCGGGCACGTCGTCCACGAGGTCGCTCGCGAGGCCGAGAAGCAGGTCGTGCGCCTCTTCCTCGACCTCCGCGATGCGGGCATCGGGACGGTCCGTCTTGTTGACGAGCAGGATGACGGGAAGCTTCGCCTCGAGCGCCTTGCGCAGCACGAAGCGCGTCTGCGGCAGCGGGCCCTCGCTCGCGTCGACCAGCAGGACCACGCCGTCGACCATGGACAGGCCTCGCTCGACCTCGCCGCCGAAGTCGGCGTGACCGGGGGTGTCGATGACGTTGATGGTCACGGGCACGTCGGTGTGGATGCCCGAGTAGGTGATCGCCGTGTTCTTGGCGAGGATCGTGATGCCCTTTTCACGTTCGAGGTCGTTGGAGTCCATCGCGCGCTCTTCCATGTGCTCGTGGGAGCCGAAAGAGCCGGTCTGGCGGAGCATCGCGTCGACGAGCGTGGTCTTCCCATGGTCGACGTGCGCGACGATCGCGACATTACGGAGATCCGGACGGAGAGCGCGCGCCATGATGAGGTCCTTGCGAAGAATTTGGGGTGCACCCGGAGTCGGGTGCACCCCATTCTACCGTCCAGCGGGCGTGACGCCCTGGGAACGGCTCAGGCTTGGTCGCGCTCGGCTGCGAGCAGGGCGGCGCGAGCCTCTCGGCGCGCCTTCTGCTCGGCCGGATCCGGCACCGGCACGGCGGCGATCAGACGCTTGGTGTAGTCCTGCTGCGGGTTGCGGAGGATCTCGTCGGTCGGGCCCTGCTCGACCAGCTTGCCCAGGTTCATCACGATGATGCGGTCGGCCAGGCGGTCGACGACCGCGAGGTCGTGGCTGATGAACAGACAGGCGAAGCCGAGATCGGCCTGCAGCTTCTCGAACAGATCGAGCACCCGCGCCTGCACCGAGACGTCCAGCGCGCTGGTCGGCTCGTCGGCGATGAGCAGCTTCGGGCTCAGGGCGAGCGCGCGTGCGATGCCGACGCGCTGGCGCTGACCGCCGGAGAGCTCGTGCGGGTACCGGTTGCGGAAGGAGCGGGGCAGCTCGACCTGATCGAGCAGCTCTTCTACCTTCTCGCCGATCTTCGCCCGTGACACGGTGCCGGACAGCTCGAGCGGCTCACCGATCGACTGGCCGACCGGCCAGCGCGGGTTCAGCGATGCGCCGGGGTCCTGGAAGACGATGCCGATCTCGCGGCGCACCTCCCGCAGCGTGTCGGACTTGATGCCCACGAGCTCACGGCCGAGGAGGTTTGCCGTGCCCTCGGCGAACGGCAGCAGCCCGACGATGGCGCGGCCGACGGTCGTCTTGCCCGAGCCGGACTCGCCGACCAGGCCCACCACCTCGCCGGGATAGATCTTGAAGCTGGCCCCGTCCACCGCGCGGAACGCGGGGACCCGACCGAGACTGGGGTAGTCGATCGAGGCGTTTTCGAGCACCAGGAGCGGATTCTCGGTGACGACCGCGCGATCAGCCGCTTCGGTCACGCCGAGATGCGGCACCGCGGCGAGAAGCTGCTTGGTGTAGGGGTGCTGCGCGTGGTTGAAGACCTCGTCGACGGTGCCCCGCTCGACCACGACGCCTTCGCGCATGACGATGATGTTGTCGGCGATGTCTGCCACGACCCCGAGGTCGTGCGTGATGATGATGATCGCGGAGTCGAGCCGGTGGTGCAGCTCGCGCAGCAGATCGAGGATCTCCGCCTGGATCGTGACGTCGAGCGCCGTGGTGGGCTCGTCGGCGATCAGCAGGTCGGGGTCGCACGAGATCGCCATGGCGATCATGGYGCGCTGACGCTGCCCACCCGACAGCTGGTGCGGGTAGGAGTTGAACGCCTTCTCCGGGTCGGGCATCTCCACGAGGCTGAGCAGCTCCAGCGCGCGCACCTTCGCCTCAGCCGGCGACATGATGAAGTGCGTCCGCAGCGACTCGATCATCTGGAAGCCGATTTTGTAGACGGGATTGAACGCCGTCATCGGCTCCTGGAAGATCACCGCGATCCGGCTGCCCCGGATGCGGTACAGCTCGTGCTCCGGCATCCCGAGCACTTCACGGCCGTGCAGCTTGACGCTTCCTGTCGAGCGCGAGTTGCCAGGCAGCAGACCGAGCAGCGACATGGAGGTGACCGTCTTGCCCGAGCCGGACTCGCCGACGATCGCGAGCACCTCGCCCGGGCGGACCACGTAGTTGACCTCGCGCGCGGCGTTGATCCACTTGCCGTTGACCCAGAAGTCGATGCCGAGGTTCTCGACCTCGATGATCGGCTCCTCGTTGCCGCGCTTCTGCGCCTCTTTGCCGGCGCGCCGCGTCATCCGGTACTTGGCGACCGTGGGGTCGCTTTCCGGTGCGTCGCTCAGACCCTGGTCGTCGGTCCCGCTCATCGGTCCGCTCCTGCCGCGTGCGAGGATGAGGTCATGCGGCCCATCATTCTCAGGCCCTCATCGGGCATCATGGTGACGGTCGTGATCTGGGTCATCGCGGCGATCATCCTCATCAGTCTGCTGTTCGTCGGCGACGGACCCGGCTCGGAGCTGTGGTTCATCGCCCCCGCCGTCGGAACGGTGGGCTGGCTGGTCTGGGTGGCGTTGTGGTGGCCGAGCGTGCGCATCGCCGGCGAGGGGATCGAAGTCCGAAACCCGCTGCGCACCACTCGACTGCCATGGGACGAAGTGCGGGATATCGACTCTCGCGGCTCCCTCGTCATCACGACGTCTGCCGGTCCGGTGTCGGCGTGGGCTGCCCCGCCGAACACCGGTTTGGGCGACCGCCGGGCCGAGTTCGTGGCGCGCGCCCGCACGTGGCGCAGCGGACGCGAGTACGTGGCGCCGGATGTGTCGCGCCGGCCGTCCGAGCCCGACGCGGCCGAGATCATCCGCCGCGTGCAGTCCGGGCGCACCAAGGTCCCACAGACGGGCGAGCCGTACGTCGGAGTGACCACGTCGTGGAACTTCCTCGTGATCGCGATCTCGGTGGTGCTCATCGGCTGGTCGATCACATCGCTGACCTGACTCATCGGGGCGCTTCCTCCCGCACCGAGGCGGCATCCTTGCGACGGAAGGGCTTTGCGATCAGCATGCCGAGCTCGCGGTAGGGCCCGATCTTGCCCGGCATCCGGCGCTGGCGTGGGTCGAACGCGTCGCGCAGCCCGTCGCCGATGAAGTTGATGGTGAGCACGATCGTGATGATGAAGAAGCCTGGCCACCAGAACAGCCAAGGCCGCGTGTTGAAGGACGTCTGGTAGAGGCTCAGGAGCTGGCCGAGGGAGACGTCCGGCGGGCTGATGCCGAATCCCAGGTAGCTCAGGGCCGCCTCGAGGAGGATGGCGCCGGCCATCGTGAGCGAGATGTTCACGATGAGCACACCCGCGGTGTTGGGCAGGATGTGGCGGAAGATGATCCGCGCGTCCGACGCCCCGGCCACCCGGGCGGCATCGACGAACTCGCGCTCGCGGAGGCTGAAGAACTCACCGCGCACGAGACGCGCGAGCACCGCCCAGCCGAACAAGCCGAGCATGAGGGCGAGGCCCCATGCGCCGAGGCTTCCGAAGGTCCGGCCAACGATCGCGCCGAGGAGGACGACGGGGATGATGATGATCACGTCGGTGAAGCGCATCAGCACAGCGTCGGTCCAGCCGCGGTAATAGCCGGCGGTCGCGCCGATCACAATGCCCACCAGACCGGCGATCAGGCCGTACACGACCATGACGATGACCGACTGCTGGGTGCCGCGCATGACCTGCGCGAACACGTCGTGACCGATGTCGTCCTGGCCGAACGGGAACGGTCCGAAGTCGAATGGCAGCACCCAGGTGGGTGCACCGCCCGGCAGGTAGATCGGGTAGGGCGTCGTGTAGTTGTGGATCCACCAGCCCGGGATCTTGAAGCCGAAGACGTCGAAGCCGACGGAGGTGAAGGCGAGCAGCACGATGAAGATCAGCACGCCCAGCGAGATCATCGCACCGACGTGGCGGAAGAACCGCTTGCGGACGATGGCGCCCTGGCTGAGGCCGGCGACCTCCTCCTGCTCGATCGTGATGATGTCGGACGGGACCTCCGTGGGGAGGCTCGCGAATTCGTTGGTCATTTCAGCTCACCCGGATCCGTGGGTCGAGGACGGAGTATGCGATATCTGCCAGCAGGTTGAAGACGAGCGCGAAGATGCTCGTGACGAGGAAGACGCCCATGATCGCGTTGACGTCGACATTCCGGAGCGCCGTGACGAACATCGTGCCCATCCCGCGCCAGGCGAAGACGGTCTCGGTGATCACCGCGCCGCCGATGAGCCCACCGAGGTCGAAGGCGACGATCGTGGCGATCGGGATGAGCGCGTTGCGGAAGGCGTGTCGCATGATCACGGTGCGCTCGTTGAGGCCCTTCGCCCGCGCCGTGCGCACGTAGTCCATGCGCATGACCTCGAGGAGGCTGCCGCGCGAGTAACGGCTGTAGGCCGCGAGCGAGATGAGCATGATCGTGAGCGTCGGAAGCAGCAGGTGCGAGAAGGTGTCGACCGCCTCGAGCCAGATCGATCCTTCAAGACCGGGGGTCTCTGAGCCGATCGTGGCGATCGGCCGGCCGCCGGTGTTCGCGACATAGTCGGGCCAGGCGCCCATGATGCGGTCGATCAAGGTGAGCAGTGCGGAGACGAAGGCGGTGAGCATCGCCGTGCGGATCGAGACCGCGCGGTCGTCGCCGCCCCACAGCCAGCCGACGAGTGCACCGACGGCGAGGGCGCACACGGCGAGCACGAGCACGGCGCCCCACGTCGGCCAGTAGAAGAAGGCGTACTGGACCGGCCACCACAGTGCTACGCCGAGCGCCGCGACGGTGAGGGCGGAGTACAGCGCCCTGCGGTTGGAGAGGCCCGTGGTCAGCTGGGTGATCACGATCGCTGCCGCACCGCCCAGGAGCCCGATCCACACGGGCCCGAGGTTGGGGTACTGGAAGAAATCCGTGAGGTTCGTGTAGATGAGCACCGCGGCCACCGCGACGAACGCGCCCGCGAAGTTGATCGAGAAGCGCTTGAGCTGGCCGCCCATGGCGCTCGCCCAGATGAACGCCCCGGCCAGGGACAGCAGGAAGATCGCGATCGGCGCGACGAACGGATTCGCGAGGAAGTTGTTGAACGCGATGGCGACGTTGAGCTTGAGCAGCTGCCCGACCCAGAACGTCGGGAGTGCGAAGAAGATGAAGGCGACGAATGTCACCGAGTAGTCGAAGCCGCTGTACTGACGCAGGGCCGAGATCATTCCGATCGAGATTCCGAAGAACATCGCGAGGATCGTGGCCGTCGTGACGAGCTGAATCGTCGACCACGCCGACTGCGCGAGCAGCGTGTTCACCGAGATGCCGGAGATCGTGGTGCCGAGGTCGCCATGGAAGACGCCGCCCAGCCAGATGAAGTAACGCAGGAACGGCGGCACGTCCAGGTGCAGCTGTGCCGTGAGGGCAGCCATCAGCTGCTCCTTGTTGGGCGCCGTGGACCCGCGAAGCGCCTCGAGCGGGTCACCCGAGTTCGCGGACAGCACGTAGACGAGGTAACTCGCCGCGAAGATCACGAACACCGCGATGAGCAGTCGTCGTCCGACGTAACTCCACATGGGCAATCCCCTTTCTGAAACGGACTCTAGCGCGCCTGGTCGCGGTCATGCGGAGGGTGCCGGGGCTTTGCCCCGACACCCTCCGATGATCCGGATCGGAAACGCTACTCGCTCGGCGTCTCTCCGGTGACCGGGGTCCACTCCCAGAAGTTCCAGAAGTACTGGGGGGTGATCGGCATCGCCGTCACGCCAGTGACCTTGGACTTGTCCCAGGCGGTGATGCCGGGGAACTGGAAGATGGGCATCGACCAGAACTGCTCGCCCATGGCCTTCTCGGCCTCGACGAGCGACTCGTCCGCCTTGGCGCCGTCCTTCTCGCTGTCGACAGCCTTGAAGGGCTCATCGACCGCGTCAGAGGACCACCCGTAGAAGTTGTTCGCTCCACCGGTGATGTAGTTCGGCGCGTTGCTGGTACGGCCCGTGTTGTTGAGGATCCACGCGAAGAGCGCGACGTCGTAGGACGTCTGCTTCGTGTCGAGGTCAGCCGACCACGTGGTGCTCGAGGCGTTGATCAGGTTGATCCCGGCCTCAGCGGCGATCGGCTGCCACAGCTGGAACTCAGCGTTGCGGCGGACGTTCGCCTGGCTGAACAGCACGCGCACGTCGACCGGCGTCGTGATGCCTGCGTCGGCGAGGAGCGCCTTGGCACCGTCGACATCGGGCTCTTCGAAGTCCGAGTAGCCGTTGACCTCAGCAGCCGCCTTGGCACCATCGGTGCCCGGGAAGAACACCAGGGTGTTCATAACCTCGGCGTCGGCCTGCAGGGGAACGATGAGCTTGTCGACGATCTCCTGACGCGGGAGCGTCTTGAAGAGGGCCTCGCGCACAGCCAGAGCCTTGTCCTCGTCGCCGCCATAGGTGGCCGCGTCGAACGGGCCGCCGTTGGTGACCTGGAGGTCGACGTGCTCGAACGAGCCTTCCGGAGCACCGACATAGTCGATGTTCTCGATGCCGTTGGCAAGCGCGGTGGCGATGTCAGGCGTCGGCTGGCCGGCCGCGATCTGGATGTCGCCGTTCTGAAGTGCGGTCAGCTGCGCCTGCGAGTCCGGCACGGCGCGAACCGTGATGGTCTCGAACTTCGGCGACGGGCCCCACGTGTAGTCGGGGTTCGCGGTCAGCGTGACGTACTCGTCCGCCTTCATGTCGGTGATCGTGTACGCGTAGTTCGAGTACAGCGCGGGCGAGTCCTTGCCACCCTCGGGCATCTCGTTGAACGCGTAGGCGGTGTTGTACGCCTTCGACACGGGGCCCAGGAAGTCGTAGTCCTTGTCCTGGATCGCCTTGATGAGGTCGGTCTTGGCCTTCTTCGCGCCGTCCTCGCCGTCGTAGTCACCCGGGTAGGCGAGCTGCACGGTGCCGTGGCCCGAGACTCCGATGGGGCTGACGAGCTCCCAGTCCGCGTAGAACTTGTCGTAGACGACGGTCATGCTGCGGTTGTCGTCGCTCAGCGTGGGGACCTCTACGACGTTGTCGAAGCCGATGCCCTCGGCTGCGCCAGTGTTCCAGACGGTGCCCGTCTGGTCGGTGACCGAGCCGGTCTCCTCGTCGACGGTTGCCTCACCGTTGGTCTCGTGCGTCGTGAGAGCAGCCCAGTACAGGAGCATGTCCGCGGCGTCGACGGCGGTGCCGTCCGACCACTTCACGCCATCCTTGATGGTGTACTTGACGGTCCACGGGTCTTCGCTGGTGACCTCGTACGAGCCGAAGTCGGTGTTCTTCACCAGATCGGGCTTGTCGTTGTAGTACGAGAACGTGTCCAGAGCCATGTACGCGACCTGCGCGTTGTAGAGGCTGTTGAGGTTGGTCAGGTTCGTGTTGTAGCCGCTGAAGACGTCGTTCATGGCGACCGTGATCTTGGTGCCCTTCACGACCTCAGAGGCGCGGGGCGGCGTGCAGCCGCTCAACAGCATCGCGCCGGCAGCGACGAGCGCTCCAGCGGCGATTATGCGCTTGTGCTTCAATTTTCCTCCTGTGCAAGGGATGTGGAGACACATGTCATGATCAGGACTTCGTGATCCGGACACGGATACCGCAAGGGTAAGCACGCTTGACGCGATGGCCAAAACATCCCGGGAAAACGTTACAAACCCTTAACTCAACCGTCGCCGGGTGTGACATTCTGACAACGTGAGCGCGCCAGAACTGCCGCCGGCTATGTCCATTCCCACCAATCCGCCCAGCCGCGCGCGATTGTGGTGGGAGATTGCGATCGTCCTGGCCCTGTCGGTGGGTCGACTCGCGCTGTACTCCGTGCTCCAGCTGGTGCAGGCGCTGCAGCGCGAGCGGGCGCTCGGCGATCAGCAGACTCAGCTGAACCCGTCCGCGAACGCCCAGCAGTTCTGGGACGTCCTTTACCAGTTCCTCGCGCTGTTCTTCGCCCTGGCGCCTGTCGCGCTCGCGGTCTACCTGCTCTGGGAGCCCGGATCGAACGCGCTCCGGCGGATCGGGTTGGACTTCCACCGGTTCGGCGGCGACCTCGGCCGCGGCATCCTGCTCTTCGTCGTGATCGGCGTTCCGGGGCTCGCCCTCTATGCGGCCGGCCGCGCGCTCGGGATCACTCTGCAGGTGGATGCATCGCCGCTCGACCCGTCGTGGTGGACGGTGCCGCTCCTCGTCTTCGCCGCCGTGCGGGCGGCTCTGACCGAGGAGGTCATCTTCATCGCCTACCTCTTCGACCGGCTGCGGCGCCTCGGCTGGTCGTGGTGGTCGGTGATACTCGCCACCGCGGCGCTCCGCGGGGCGTACCACGCGTACCAGGGCTTCGGCGCGATCGTCGGCAACTTCGTCATGGGCGTGGTGTTCGGGTGGTGCTACCGGCGCTGGGGCCGCGTGATGCCGCTGATCATCGCGCACACGCTGCTGGACATCGTCGCGTTCGTGGGCTATCCCTTGGCGGCAGCGCTCTGGCCGGGGGTGTTCGCGCCGCCGGCGATCACGCCGTCGCCCACTCCCAGTCCGACCGCCACCTCCTGAGAGGGACGGATGCCGCGGGCCGCGGCATCCGTCTTCCTCAGGCGAAGGCCTCGATCGGAGGGCAGGCGCAGACGAGGTTGCGGTCGCCGTAGGCCTGATCGATCCGGCGGACCGGCGGCCAGTACTTCGTGCGGATGAGCGCGGAGACCGGGTAGACCGCGAGTTCACGCGAATACGGGTGGGTCCATTCGCCCGCGACKACGGCCTGCGCGGTGTGTGGGGCGTTCACCAGCGGGTTGTCATCGGCCGGCCACTCCCCAGCAGCCAGCGCATCGGCCTCGGCCTTGATCGCGATCATCGCGTCGATGAAGCGGTCGATCTCGCCGAGGTCCTCGGACTCGGTCGGCTCGACCATGAGGGTGCCCGCGACCGGGAACGACATGGTCGGGGCATGGAAGCCGTAGTCGATGAGCCGCTTGGCGACGTCGTCGACGGTGACCCCGGTGGCGTCCCGCAGGGGCCGGAGGTCCAGGATGCACTCGTGGGCGACGAGGCCGCCTTCGCCCGCATACAGGAGCGGGTAGTGCTCGGACAGCCGCGCGGCGATGTAGTTCGCGGACAGGACGGCCGCCGCGGTGGCCGCGCGGAGGCCCTCGGAGCCCATCATGCGCATGTACGCCCACGAGATGGGCAGGATCCCCGCCGACCCGTACGGAGCGGCCGAGATCGGACCACCCTGGAAGACGCCGCCCGCGTGATCCTTGCGCTGGGCGAACGGGTGACCGGGCAGGAACGGGGCGAGGTGCGCCTTCGCGGCGACCGGACCGACACCCGGTCCACCGCCGCCGTGCGGGATCGCGAACGTCTTGTGCAGGTTCAGGTGCGAGACGTCGCCGCCGAGGTCGCCGAAGCGGGCGAAGCCGAGCAGCGCATTCAGGTTGGCGCCGTCGACGTACACCTGGCCGCCGGCGTCGTGCACCGCCTGGGTGATCTCGAGCACGTCGTGCTCGTACACGCCATGTGTCGACGGGTAGGTGATCATGAGCGCGGCGAGCGCCTCTGCGTGCAGCGCGATCTTGGCACGCAGATCGGCGAGATCGACATTGCCGGCGTCGTCGCAGGCGACCACGACGACCTTCATGCCGGCGAGCACCGCCGAGGCGGCGTTGGTGCCGTGCGCCGACGAGGGGATCAGGCACACCACGCGTCCGGCGTCGCCGTTGGCGTCGTGGTAGCCGCGGATCGCGAGCAGCCCGGCGAGCTCGCCCTGCGACCCGGCGTTCGGCTGCAGCGACACCGCGTCGTACCCGGTGACCTCGGCGAGCCAGACCTCGAGCTGCTCGATCATGGCGAGGTAGCCGTGCACATCCGCCTCGGGGGCGAAGGGGTGCACGCGGGAGAACTCGGGCCAGGACACGGCCGCCATCTCGGTGGCGGCATTGAGCTTCATCGTGCACGAGCCGAGCGGGATCATGCCGCGATCCAGCGCGTAGTCACGGTCGGCGAGCTGCTTCAKGTAGCGCATCATCGCCGTCTCGGAGTGATGGCTCGTGAACACGGGATGCGTGAGGAACTCGTCGGTGCGGTGCAGCGCGGCCGTCACGCCCGCGAGCCCCACCGCATCGTCGAAGCGGATGTCGCGCACATCGTGCGCGTCGGCAGCCGGCAGCCCGAACGCCCACGCGACAGCGGCGAGATCGTCGGCGGTCGTGGTCTCATCCACCGAGAGCCCCACCGTCGCCTCGTCCACCAGGTGCAGCTGGTACCCCTTCGAGCGTGCACGGTCGACGACCCGCTGGGCGGGTCCTGGCGTCACCACCCGCAGTGTGTCGAAGAAGGAGTCGGACGCGAGGTGCAGGTCGTACTCGCGGAGCCGCTCCGCCAGCGCCTGCGCCTTCTGCGCGACCTCGGTGGCGATCGCCTTGAGCCCCTCCGGGCCGTGATACACCGCGTACATCGCGGCCATGACGGCGAGCAGCACCTGAGCGGTGCAGATGTTCGAGGTCGCCTTCTCGCGGCGGATGTGCTGCTCGCGGGTCTGCAGGGCGAGCCGGTAGGCGGGGTGGCCGGCGGCATCCTGCGATACTCCGACGAGTCGGCCAGGGAGCTGCCGCTCCAGGCCGGCGCGCACGGCCATGTAGCCGGCGTGGGGACCGCCGAAGCCGAGCGGGACGCCGAACCGCTGCGTCGTGCCGACTGCGATGTCGGCGCCGAGCGAACCGGGGGAAGCGATCAGCGTGAGGGCGAGGAGATCTGCGGCGACCACGGCGAGACCGCCTGCCAGGTGCGCGGCATCGATGACGGCGGTGGGGTCCCAGATCCGGCCGGACGCCGCGGGGTACTGCACGAACACACCGAAGAGCTCGTCGGGGAGCGTCTCACCGCGCGCGAAGTCGACCTCGGCGATCTCGATGCCCACGACGGTCGCGCGAGCGTGCAGCAGCGCCTTGGTCTGCGGGAAGGAGTCGGCATCGACCGCGAACACGGGGGACRTCGACTTCGAGGCGCGCCGCGCGACCAGCATGCCTTCGACYACCGCGGTCGACTCGTCGAGCATCGAGGCGTTCGCGGTGGTCAGCCCGGTGAGATCGGTGACCATCGTCTGGAAGTTGATGAGGGCTTCCAGGCGGCCCTGCGAGATCTCCGGCTGGTACGGCGTGTAGGCCGTGTACCAGGACGGGTTCTCCAGCACGTTCCGCGAGATCACCGACGGCGTGAGCGTGTCGTAGTAGCCGAGCCCGATCATCGGGCGCGCCGTGCGGTTCTGCGACGCCAGGGCCCGCAGTTCCGCGAGCGCCTCCGCCTCGGTCGCCGCCGGGGGGATGTCGGTGGTCTCCCTGGGGCTGACATGGATGGATGCCGGCACCGCCGCCTCGACGAGCGCCTCGATGCTGTCGTACCCGACCGTGGCCAGCATGTGACGCTGGGCCGCGGCATCCGTTCCGATGTGCCGGTTCGCGAATGCGCCGCTCACGCGTCGCCGCCCGTGAGCGCGACGTAGGCGTCGCGATCCAGCAGGCCGTCGACCGCGCCCGCGTCGACGCGGAGCTTGATCAGCCAGCCGTCGCCGTACGGGTCGGCGTTGACGAGCGAGGGGTCGCCCACGACGGCGTCGTTGATCTCGACGACCTCGCCGGTGAGCGGCGCGTACAGCTCCCCCACCGACTTCGTGGACTCGATCTCACCGCAGACGTCGCCCGCGGTGGCGCTCGAACCTGCGGCGGGCAGGTCGACGTAGACGACGTCGCCGAGCTTGTCGGCGGCGTAGTCGGTGATGCCGATCGTGGCGACGTCACCGTCCACGGCGACCCACTCGTGCTCGGCGGTGTACTTGAGGCTGGCGAGATCGGTCATTTCTTCCTCCGGTAGAAGGGCAGGGCGGTCACGGTCGCGGGGATGCTGGTTCCCCGCACGTCGATGGAGAGTTCGGTGCCTGGCGCGCTCACGGCTGGCGAGACGAACGCCATCGCGATCGGGTGCCCGAGCGTCGGGCTCAGCGCGCCGCTCGTGATCACGCCGACGGTGGCGCCCGATGCGTCGAGCACGGCGTAGCCGGCCCGGCCCGCACGGCGGCCCTCGCTCACGAGGCCGACGAGGACCCGCCCCTCAGTGGCGGCGCCGGATGCGGCGGCCTCGATGCCCGCGCGACCTACGAAGTTCGCGGTCTTGGTCGCGAGCGGCACGGCGCGGCCGAGGCCGGCCTGGGCGGGCACGATGTCGAGCGACAGTTCGTGGCCGTAGAGCGGCATGCCGGCTTCGAGGCGCAGCGTGTCACGGGCGGCGAGGCCGGCCGGAACCAGGCCGAGCGGTGCGCCGGCCGCAAGCAGCGCGTCCCAGAGTTCGCCGGCACGGTCGGCCGCGACGCTCAGCTCGAACCCGTCTTCGCCGGTGTAGCCGGTGCGGCTGACGAGCACCGTGCTCGCGCCGAATCGCATGCCCATGGCGGCGTAGTACGGGAGAGTCTCGAGGGTGTGCCCCATCGCGAGCGCATCGTCGTGTGCGAGACCGTCGGTCTGCTCGAGGATCTGCTGCGCCCGCGGGCCCTGGACGGCGATGAGCGCGTCATCCGTTTCCGTCAGGACGGCGTCGAAGCCGACGATGCGGTCCTGGAGCGCCTCGCGGACGACGTCCCGGTTGCCGGCGTTCGCGACGATGAGCAGGCGGTCCTCGCCGGTGCGGGTCACGATCAGATCGTCGATGATCCCGCCGTCCGCGGCGAGGACCATCGTGTACTTCGCCCGCGAGAGTTTGAGCGGGCCCGGGTCGAGCGCGAGCGCGTACGCGAGGAACGCGTCGCGGTCGGGTCCGGTCACGACGAACTGGGCCATGTGCGAGATGTCGAACAGGCCCGCGGCCGTGCGCACCGCGTGGTGCTCGGCGAGATCGGACGAGTAGCGCACYGGCATCATCCAGCCGCCGAAGTCGGTGAATGACGCGCCGAGCGCCGCGTGGCGCTCGTGCAGCGGGGTGGAGCGAGGGTCGGTCATGAGTTCTCCCGGGTCACGGGCGGGCAGTCGCCGGACGGCTCCTGTTGAACTCCCCCTCTG
>NZ_JBFUFC010000062.1:0-18324 GCF_056403635.1 Microbacterium sp. P2_F9
CCTAGTGACCCGACCCACGCTCGTGGACGGCGGTTGTCTAGGCGACCGCGCCGGCCTCGGAGTGCTTGCGGGCGCGCACATCTTCAACGTTCGACATGTCGGTCGAGTCCGGTCACGCTCTGGATCGTAGTGAACGCTGGCGCGAACTCAGCGCTCGCTCGACCGCGCCACCGACGAGTTGGGAGAGGCGGTGGCTGGGAGCTTCGACCACCCGGAAGAAGACCTCGGCCATCAGCAGGGATACCGGCACGGTGATGAGCATTGTCACTCCCCACAGCGGCGTTCCGCCGAGCAGCAGCACCGTGGAGATGACTACCGCATCGTGTGTGAGATAGAGGCTGAAGGAGCGCTGCCCTAGCCACCGCAGCGGCCGGGCGTCCAATGTCCGCTTTCCTCGTGGCCAGGTCAGCGCCAGCAACACAAAAGCGCAAGCGCCGATCACTTGTGTCGAGCGCCCGGCCGATACGACCAGGCTCGGCGTTGATGGGCTGGCCTGAGCGATCCAGTACGAGGTGAGCGCGAGAACGGCGACAACCAAAACGGTGGGAAATACCCAGCTTCGCCGTGCTGCGATCCGCGCACCTACCGACTGAATTGCGTCGCGGTGAAAGTACATCAACACGCCGAACATGAACATCGGAAGGTAGCGCAGAGCGTTCGAGTCCACGATCGAGCCGCTCGCCATCACAATGGCCAGGGCGATCAGCAACACGACGGACCGCCACAGGTGCTTCGAAGCCCAGCGCCCTACCCAGATGTACAGCGGCAGCAGTAGCGAGAACCACATCTCCCACATGAGCGACCACAGGGGGTTGTTGAGGAAGTCGATCTTCCAGAGCAGTAGACCGCTTACGAGCGCGGAGGGGATGTCCAGCGGCCCGTGCGCATTGACCCACCAACTCGCGTCATCCACCGCACCTCGCACGATCACAATGGCCGAGAAGCCAGCCAGGATCAGCGAACCCCACACGGGTACGTAAAGCCTGATTAATCGTTTCGGGTAATACACCAGCCACGACGAGCCGATCCTCACAGCTGGTCCAGTGAGCACATAGCCGCTCAGGATGAAGAAGATGAAGACCGCTTCGGTTCCACCCCAGAACAAGTGCAGTGGGGTGTAGGAGATCCACCAGTCGAACGATCCGGCCTCCGCACGACCGCTGCCGTCCGCGACCCTCGCCAGAATGGGCGAGGTGACCAGGACGTGATTGAAGACGACGACTAATGCGGCGACACCTCGCAATCCGTCGAGACTGGTGATCCGATGAGCGCTGGGTGGCGCCGGCAGCACCGCGGGGGCGGTTCCACGAGAGGAAGGATGGTCGGTCACGCACCCGAACCTAACGGTCTCGTGTTACGGCCACGTGACTTCGAGTTCCCTCTTAGCCGACGGGCGAATCTCCCGGCACTGGCGGAGGTAGGAGCCTCATGTCACTGTCGTAGCCGACTTTCCTCGATCGGTGTGAGGCAGGCGAAAGATGCGTGAAGCCAGTTCTGTTAAACCAGTGACACCCGGAGAGCGTGGTGAGTTCGAACTCGTCGGCGGTGCGGAACGGGCCGTCGATCTTCACGTACTCGATCTTGTAGAGCCTCAACGGGAGCGTCTTACGAGTYGCGGACGGTGCCCATCKCCGCGCGTCCCCCGCGTCGCCGAGTCGCTCTATATAGCGCAGCGCGGTTCAATTGCGATCGTCTAGCCGACCGGGGTAGAGGTGGAGCGCAGTCGTTCGGCTGGCGCGTCAGGCGTTTCGTCCGCCGTAGGGGGCTGAGGAGCTGATTTCGCAGCCCGACGAGATGATCGGCTCTTCTTCTCCGGTGCCTGGGTGTACCCATACCCATAGCCGTACCCGCCGTAACTGTAGGCATCTGGGCCGCGCGTCGGCACCATCGTGAGCACCAGCCCCGCGACCTTCGCATCGACAGCCTGGAGTGCGTCGACCGCTCCGGAGAGCTCCCGGCGATTAGTGCGTCCGGCGGAGACGACTACGATCGCACCGCTTGTCGCTTTCGAAAGGATCGCGGCATCTGTCACCGGGAGCAGCGGGGGAGCGTCGCAGAGTACGACATCGAAGTCGCGCTCCAGCGCCTCGAGCAGGGTGCGCATCTGGTTCGATCCGAGAAGCTCGCTGGGGTTCGGCGGGATCTTGCCGGCCGGAAGCACGTACAGGCTTCGGCCGCCCCACGGCAGCATGACGTCTCCGACCCGCGTGCGACCGATCAGCACATCGGTGAGCCCTGCGCCGCCCTCGATGCCGAGGTACTCGGCCACCTTCGGCTTGCGCAGATCAGCGTCGATAAGCGCCACGCGCTTGCCGGCGTCGGCGAGGGCGATCGCCAGGTTGATCGTGCTCGTCGACTTGCCCTCACTCGGCAGTGCCGAGGTGATGACGAAGCTCGCGCGACCGCCCATGTCGAGAAACTGCAGGTTGGTCCGCAATGCCCGGAACGACTCGGCCCGGGGGCTGCGCGGGTCGTCCTGCAGGATGAGCGGGCGCTCTTTGGCACGTGGGTCGAACGCGATCGCGCCGATGATCGGGCGATCCGTCACGAGCTCGATGTCGCGCGGGTTGCGGATGCGGGTGTCGAGCACCGAACGAAGCACCGCGATGCCGATGCCGATCGCGAGACCGATGAGCCCGCCGAGCACGAGGTTCAGGGTGACATTCGGACTCGCGGGGGTGAGCGACGGCTGCGCATCCTTGACGCGGGTGAGCCGCACCGGGCTCTCCTCCGCGCCATTCGGGGTCTCGATCGACTCAACCGCGTTCGTGAGGCTCGCGGCGAGCGCATTCGCGATGTCGGCGGCCACCACCGCGCTCGGGTGCTCGACGGTGATCGTGATGAGCGTCGTGTTGAGCGGGCTGGATGCCGAGACCGAGGCGGAGAGCTGACCCGCCGTCGTCTCGAGATCGAGCTTCGCGATCACGGGGTTCATCACGATCGGCGCCGTCACCAGGTTGGTGTACGTCGTCACGCGCGATTGGCTGAACGTGGACCCCTGCTGCATCTCGGAGATCGTCCCGCCCGCCTGCGTTGAGACGAAGACGGTGCTGCTCGAGACGTAGATCGGGGTGCGGGTCAGCGAATAGGCCGCGGCGACGCCAACTCCGAGAAGTGTCGCCAACACGATGAGGATCCAGCTCTTACGGAGGATGCGGATGTAGTCGGTGAGCTCCATGATGCCTTTCCCCCGGAGGCCGCGATCACTGGTGCTGTGATCGCAGAGAGGACCCCGAGGCTTGTTCAGAGTGACACATCGCCGTTTCCGGTTTCCCGCCGGCGCATGTCGGGAATGTTAAGGAATGGCGCTCACCGGGTGGCAACCCGCAACACGCGCACGACCTCGTCGAGAGCTGGCACGAGCTGGGCGGCGGACCGCTCATACGTCTGCCACGACCGCCCGTAGGGGTCGATGACGTCGTCGTCGTCGGGTGTAGCGGGCGGAAGGGACACGCCACGACGGGATGCGACGACCGCAGCCGCGGCACGGACACGCGGGCCGGCGCCCGGTCCCGCACCTGTCGCTGCTGCGTAGATCTCGTCGTCGGAGACGTCGGACGCCAGCCGCGCGAACTCGCGCACCGTGAAGGTCGCCCGCAGTCGCGAGGGCGCGAGTTCGGCGATTCGGCGGCGATGCTCGCGAGTCATCGCGAGGATGAGGTCGGGTGAGCTGAGGTGGTCCTCCAGCAGGTACCGGGAGCGGTGCGCCGCCGCCGCATCCGCCGAAACGCCGTACTCGGCCGCAATCAGTTGGGCTTCGCTCGTCATCGGCGCCGAGCGAAGTCCGCGGGTGCCGGCGCTGCCGATCACCGGCTCGAGATCGGCGAGGCGCGCTCGTAAGAGCTCGGCGGCGAGCGGGGAACGGCAGATGTTGCCAGTGCAGACGGTGAGCACCTCAAACACGGATCGACCTCCGGTGGGGGGTAGCGTGGGGCGCGTGCCGGACCACTCTACCGATGCCACGACCGCCGAACCGACCGCCGAGGGTCTCGCAGAGAGCGAGGCCGAGGCGACCGTCGGCACGCGTCGACGCACCCGCCGCGAGGCGGCGGACGCCGAGCCGGCGCGCGGCACGCACACGCGCCGCACGGACTGGCGACTCGGCGGGCGCACGGTCGCACGCTGGCGGGAGAGCACGCTCGCGGTGGCCATCGTGGCTCTCGGAATCGCGGTGCTGGCTGGCACCGCTGTGGTCGCATTCGTGCCGTATGCGTGGAGCGGAATACTCGCGACCGCCCTGCTGTGGGCAGGGATGGTCGCCGGGATCGTCTGGGCGTTCAGCCGCTCACGGCCAGCCGGCCTACTGCGATTCGGCCCGACTGATCTCGTCTTCGGCCTCGGGTTGGGAGTGCTCCTTCGAATCGTGCAGGGCTGGCTCGACCTGGCCGCGGGAGCCTCGGGCGTGCTGCCGTCTTACCCGATGGTGGGGGGCAGCCTGCCGTCCGGGTTCCTCTTCTCCGAGGTGCTCAGCCCGGTCGTCATCGCCCCGGTCATGGAGGAGTTCTTCTTCCGCGCGGTCGTGCTCATCTGCGCTTACACGATCCTGCGAAGGTCCTTCGGCAAGGTCACGGCGGGCCTCGCCGCCGCCGTCGTGAGCACGGCGCTGTTTCTCATGCTGCACAGCCTCGCGCTGTCGCTCGCGGTTAATCAGGTGATCTCGCTGTCGCTCCTCGGCCTCGTCTGCTCCGCGCTTGTGCTGCTGACCGGCCGCATCTGGGGCGCTTTGCTCACGCACGTCGTCTACAACGCGACGTACGTCGCTCTCGCCATCGCGGGCACGATGCTCAACTGACGCGCGCGAGCACCCCTTGCTTTGTGTCGCGAAGAGCGAGCCGGGACGGATGAGAACAAGAGCTACCATTTCGGGCCGTTCCGCCTCGCGGGTGCTTTTCCTGAATCGCGCACCGCTGGAGACTGAAGTGAGCGATCGCTATGTTCGTTCGATAGCTAGGGTGGTTCACGGGGACGAAACACTGGACAGGTATTCTGTGCCGCATGGACGCCGTCTTCAGCAACCCGCTCGCGATGATGCTTGGAGTTGTCGTCGCGGTGTATCTCGCGGTCGGGCTACGGAAGCATCCACGCGCGGCGCTAGTGATCTGGCTGGCGTGCATCGTTCTGGTACCCGTGTGGCTCGAGGTGCGGATCGGCGCGTCCCTGCAGCCGTTGAGTGTGCTCGCGGTGTGTCTACTGCCGGCCGTCCTTCTTAACTGGCGTGGCCCGTTCCGGCTCGGGGATTGGCTGCTTGTCGTGTTCGCTGGTGCGTCGACAGTCGCCTGGCTGTTCTACGACACCCCGCAGTACGCGTGGGCTGCGGTATTCACGCAGTGGATCGCCGCGTACCTGGTGGGCCGTTCGCTCGGTCCTGCGGCGGGCGGAGAATGGGTCACCAAGGCCCTCGCCGTCACCGGCGCGATCGTCGGCGCGTGGGCGCTCATCGAGTACCTGCTCGCCTGGCACCTGTTTGAACAGTTCGCGGTCGAGCTCGACCGGTCAGGGTGGCATGGTATTCAGATACGCGGGTCGTTCGCCAGGTCCGAGGGTGCGTTCGGTCACTCGATCGCAATGGGCGGGTTCCTCGCGTTGTGCGTCCCGTTCGTGATCGCGAGCAAGACGACCATGCCCAGGCGGCTCCTGATGCTTGGGTTGACGGTCGGGGGCACATTCGTAACGTTCAGTCGTGGCGCGATCATCGGTGTAGCAGCGGCGATAGTCCTTTCGCTGCTGTTCCTCACCGCGGGCGTGCTCTCCAAAGGTGCCCGTGCCTGGCTGATTGTCCTCACTGTCGCCGCCGCGGCTGTGGTGATCCCGACCACGCTCAGCCTCTTTGATTCGGTCAGCTCAGACCTGAGTGCGTCCACCGACTACCGTCAGAATCTTGCGATCTCGTTCCTCCCTGACCTGCACCCGCTCGGGATTGGTGACGGCATCCAGTTCACGGACAACGGCAGGCAGTTTTACCGGCAGTTCGGGTCGATCGACAACGAGTATGCCCTGCTCGGGTTGCAGTTCGGATGGGTTCCGCTGGTCATTCTCTGCGTGGGTGTTGTGGCTGTCGTCGTCCGGCTGATCCGGCGCCGAGGTGGCCCGGCTGATGTAGCGATCGCGTCGCAGGCGGTTGTTCTGTTCACAGTGGCGCTCATCACCCAATACGGGCTGGCCGTGTTCTTCGTCGCAGGTCTGGCAGTGGGGCTTGGATCCGCGAACAGTTCCGAGGCCGCACTCAAGCTCCGCAGCACCAACGAGGCACGCTATGCCCGGCTCTGAAGCGTCCTACGTGACACCGGTCGGGCAATTCCAGCACCGGTGGAGGCATCAGTCAGAAAAGCGGCGCGTTCACGTCATAGTGCTCGCGGGCACGATGTATCTGCGGCCGCCGCGAACACGGGCGCCGGGCGGTGGTATCCGGCGTCATTCAGGCAGTGACGGTGCCATCTCTTTGATCCACGAAGCCAGCTCAGGGCCGAGGTCGTCGCGGTCTAGGGCGAGCAGAATGCTCGACTTCAGGTAGTCGAGCCGGTCGCCGGTGTCGTAGCGGCGGCCACGGAAGATCACGCCGAGCACCGGGCCGGCGATCGCCTCGTCGGCGGCGAGCTCTTCGAGCGCGTCGGTCAGCTGGATCTCGCCGCCCTTGCCCGGGGCGGTGTTCTCGAGCACGCCGAAGATCTCGGGCTTGAGCACGTAGCGCCCGATGATCGCGAGATTGCTCGGGGCCTCGGCGGCGGATGGCTTCTCGACGAGAGCCTTGATCTTCACGACATCCGCCTCGTCGGTGGCGTCGACGTCGGCGCAGCCGTAGAGGTGGATCTGCGACGGCTCGACCTCCATCAACGCGACCACGGTCGCCGACTGGCCGAGCGACACCTCGATCATGCGCGACAGCAGCGGGTCGCGCGCGTCGATCAGGTCGTCGCCGAGCATCACCGCGAACGTCTCGTTGCCGACGTGCTTCTTGGCGCGCAGCACCGCGTGACCGAGGCCCTTCGGGTCGCCCTGACGCAGGAAGTGGATGTCGGCGAGCGAGCTCGGCTCCATCACGCGGGCGAGCTTGGTGAGGTCGCCCTTGGCGTCGAGAGTGTGCTCGAGCTCGGTCACGCGGTCGAAGTGGTTGGCGAGGGCGTTCTTGTTGCGCCCGATGATCATCACGATGTCGTCGATGCCCGCGGCGACCGCCTCTTCGACGACGTACTGGATGGCCGGCTTGTCGACGACGGGCAGCATCTCCTTCGGCATCGCCTTGGTGGCGGGAAGGAAGCGAGTGCCAAGGCCGGCGGCGGGAATGACGGCCTTGATGGGGGGAGTGGTCATGAGTGTGACCATAACGAGCGAATGTGAATGGCTGGTTTCGCGGCGGTCACCGCGTTTCGACGGGCTCAACGACCGGGGGGTCGGGGCGTTTCGTCTCGCTTCGCTCGCTCAACGACCTGGGGCGTTTCGACAGGCTCAACGACCGGGGGTCAGCCGCAGGAGGTCTGCTCGATGGTGATGGGCGTCTCGCCCAGCATCGGAGTGGTGCGCACGTCGACGGGCGAACCGGGGTCGCCGAGGCTCGCGCGGTCGACGAACGCGGTGAACGTCACCGTGCGCGACTCGCCGCGCGGAATGCCGATCGAGATCGACTCGGCCGCTCGGCCCTGCTCCACACCGCTGCGGTCGAGGCGGGGCCAGTCGCCCTTGCCCGGGTCGCTGCCGGTGATCTGCCCGCCGACCGGCGCGAAGAACACGACGTCGGTGATGATCGTGTCGCTCGGCACGCCGAACCGAGGCCCGCGGGCGGTCAGTACGACGTCGGTCAGCGGGGCCGACGGCACGGCCGAGGTCAGCGTGATCGACGTCGTGATGGTCGCCGGTCCGTCGCCCGCCTTGCAGGTGTCGGCCGTCACCTTCACCGCGCTGGTGAGGTAGTACTCGAGCTTGCTGTAGCCCGCGTCATTGAGGAAGATTCCGACCTGCGCCACCTTGGTGTTGTCGGGCACGAAGGTGCCCGACGCCCCGAGGTCGACAGCCATGGCCTGCTCGTCCGGCCGCGTAAACCACACCATCGCATGGTGGGTCTTCACTGTCGCGTTCAGCGCATCGAGCAGCGCCGCCGGCGTCCCCGAACCCGATGTCACCTGCGTGAACACGTGGGCCACGGCATCCGCGAAATACGCGTCCTGCTCTTCCGAGTTGAAGCGGGCGTACACGTCCACGAGCAGCAGCTTCGCCGCGTTGTCCTTGTCGAGCACATCGCCGTTGGTGAGCGTCACCGGTCCGCTCACGGCGAGGAGGCTCTGCAGCGCGGGCAGGTCGAGCGAGATGGCGCCGTCGATCGTGCCGCCGATCTCTCGCTGCCACAGCGACGACATCATCTGCGCGCTCGTCGGAAAGTCCGGGGTGCGCGTGAAGTTCTGCATGTGCGCGGTGGTGTCGGACTCGTAGAGGGCGAGCATCTCTGCCGGCAGGGGCACCCCCGCGTCGAGGTTCTCGAGGTCAGTCGAGTTGCTGATCGCGGGGAGGCTGATCGCCCCGTTCTCGATGTGCAGCATGGCGAGGGATGCCGGGTTGCCGCCCGTGGCCCGCGTCTCCGCGTTGTTCTGGAACATGAGGAGGTAGTTGCGCGGCTCGTTCTGCCCCAGCACCGCGAGTGCGACCGGAAGGACCTTCTCGGCCTGATCGAGCACGGGTTCCGCCTGCGACAGCACGCCGGTCAGTTCGCTGATCGCCTCGTCGACCTGAGGCACGAGGTTGTCGTAGTTGATGTCGGCCACCTGCGCCTGGGCGGCGCTTACCGCCTCGCGGAGCGCGGGGATCATCGGGAGCGCGGCCTGATAGGCCGAGACATCCACTCGTCCGTCCTTCAGACCGAACCGGCTGATGTCGACGACACCGAGCAGCTCGATCGCCGGCGGCATCGCCTGCTCGACGAGGATGTGCGCGGCCGCGGTGGTCTTGCGCACGGCGGAGAGGTTCTCGCCCACCACCGGGATCTGCTCGAAGAKGTTCCAGATGGGGTCGTCGGTCTCGGCCAGCGCCTTGTCGGCGTGCTGGGTGAGCTCGGCGGCGGCGGCCTCGAGGCCGGCGGTGTCTTTGGCGGTCGCGAGCCCGGGGATGGTCGCGACCACGGCGCGCGCCGCCATGAGCTCGTCGCGGACGATGAAGGCGTGGTCGGCGATGTGCTTCGCACCGAACGCGAGCGAGCCTGCGAGGGCGAGGAAGCCGACGAAGATGATCAGCAGGATCCACGGCCAGATCCAGATGCCGGTGCGCTTGCGCGCATTCGTGGGCACCGAGCCCGTGTCGAGCAGTTCGGTAAGGTCTTCGCTGGAGCTCAGCCGCGCGTCACGACGGCGCGCCGTCGGTGCGGTCTCCCCAGATTCCATGTGCACAGCATAAGTCCGTGTACCTGCGAGGCCGCCTCGAATGGGATGCGCTCGTTAGGGCGAGCGAACATGACCCCGCGATCGGCGTGATCGCCGTCCCTCGTGGCGCGCTCAGCCTCATACCGTCAGCGTGACGGCGCAGCGTCGCGTCGAGTCCACCTTCCGATGCTCACCCCGGCACTGCCTTCGGTGTCCGCACGATGAGTGTATGACTGACCCGCACCACGCACTTATGCAGACGAGCTCGGGACGCATCCGTCGTAATTGGTTGAGCACGCGCTGTATGTGCTCAGTTGATTGGTGTGATGTCCAGGCCGTTGTTGAGTCTGCTGATGGGCGGGGCTCCGACTGCGGAGTGGCGCCTGTAGTGATTGTAGAAGTGGATCCAGCTAGGCGCGGCGTTGCGTCGTTCGGTCTCTGATCGGGCGTTAGCCCAGCCGTGGGCGAGGGTGCCCTCGAAGCGCTCGATCTTTCCGCTCGTTTGTGGCCGGTAGGGCCGGGTTCGTTTGGGGTGGATGTCGAGCTCGACGCACGCGTCACGCCACGCGAATGAACGGTATGCCCAACCGTTGTCGGAGAGGACACGCTCCACGGTGACGCCGTGATCGGCGAACCAGGCGACCGCGCGTTTGAGTACGCCGGTCGCGGTGACGGCCGTCTCATCGGCGCAGATCTCGACGTAGGCGACTCGGGGGTGGTCGTCGATGACGGTGTGCAGGAACGCCGTGCCGGTGCGAGGGTGCCCATCCGCGCTCCACTGGCCGGTGCGCCGCGACGTGGCGGACCGATTCCACGCGCACTGCTGCTTGCCGACGAACCGCCCGCCGCCGCCGTCCGGGATGTTGCCGAACTTCGTCACGTCGACGTGGATCATCCACCCGGGATGGTCGTGTTCGTAGCGGCGGATTGGCTCCCCGGTGACTCGATCGATGCGGGACAGCCGATGGATCCGGCACCGGGTCAGCACGGCGTGAACGGTCGAGGCCGGCATCCCGAGCTCCCCGGCGATCTGCATGGGTCCCAGTCGACGCCGCCAACGGATGTTCACGATCCGCTTCACCACCGCAGGAGGTGTCTTCGTCGGCATCGACCGTGGCCGGCTCGACCGGTCGGCCATCCCGTCCGGGCCCTCAACTCGGTATCTGCCCTCACGGGCGAGACCATGAACATCTTCGCCGCGACCAACGGCGACCACCCGTCATCGACGATCAGCCGCGCCAGCCTCAAACGAGCACACGGAGTCAGAGCAGCATTAGCGTGGGACACGAAGGCCTCCTGGTTCGTGAAGCGGTTTCTAGACAGCTCCACTTCACAACCGGAGGCCTTCGCCCATCAGCAGATCAAGCGCGATTCACGAAACAACGTCCCTGGACATCACAACTAGTCATCGATACCCACGCAGCCGAGCACAAGCGTGATCTTTAGGGCGTTACGACGATGCCGTCGTCGGCCTCATGCCCGTCGCGACCCTTCCAGTCGAGCCATCGATCGTCGGTGGTCTGCCCGTAACTTTGCCGTCATGATTCGCAGATAACATCCAGACGTATGGTCCTAAGCACAACATTGGCATCGCCCGCGGCGAAGACCGGCACAAGAGGAGCGTTCAGAACAGACATCCAAGGGTTGCGCGCTCTGGCGGTGACATTGGTGGTGCTGGACCACGCATTCCACTGGCCGCAAGGCGGCTTCCTGGGCGTCGACGTGTTCTACGTGATCTCCGGCTTCCTCATCACTGGACTGCTGCTGAAGGAGCTTGACGCTACCGGGTCAATCTCGCTTCGCGGTTTCTACGCTCGGCGCGTCAGACGAATCGTCCCGGTCGCGATGCTCGTCCTGGCAGTCACCGTGGTCGCAGCCTTTGCATTGTGGTTCTTCCCCCGCGCGTTGCAGACGTTGGTCGACGCGATTAGCGCCGCACTATTCGTCTCGAATTGGCACTTCATCGGTGTCGGTGCTAACTACCTGCAAGCACGCGCCGTGGTGTCCCCCGTCCAGCACTACTGGTCGCTTTCGATTGAAGAGCAGTTCTACGCAATCTGGCCGCTGGCTCTGCTTCTAATCTTCGTGGTGTCCCGCGGGTCGAAGCGGTGGCTGGCGATCATCATCGTTCTCGGAATTGTCGCGAGTTCGGCTATCGCCGCCTATGCGACTGCAGCAAACCCCTCGGCCGCCTATTTCCTCACAYTCGGGCGGGCCTGGGAGTTGCTCGTCGGCGCGCTCATCGCTCTCCTCGGGGTTGCTGGATCGAGGGTGCCCGATCGTGTGCGGCACATGCTTTCTGGGGCGGGGTTGGCGTTGATAGTACTGGGTGCGATCGTCGTCACCCCTAACTTCGGCCTTCCCTACCCTTGGGTGATACCTGCTGTAGCCGGAGCGTCACTTGTGCTTTGGGCGAACGCCCACGCCAGCCCTCGATCACTCCTCGGCAACCGGGTTTCGCAATGGCTGGGAGACGTCTCGTACAGCCTGTACCTGTGGCATTTTCCGATCCTCATCTTCGCGTTCTCCATCTTCGGTGACTCGTGGGTCGTCGCTCTGGCCTGCATTCCTGTGATGCTGGTGCTCTCCGAACTGTCACGCCGATTCGTGGAACAGCGGATATTGCGCGGCGGGTTTCTTCGAAGAGCATCGAAGATTCGCAATGACCGGCCATTCGTCCGCAAAGACTTGCTACTCGGGGTGGGGGTATTCGTTGCGATTGCGGTGCTCTCGTTGGCGCAAGTGCGCGGCCCTGTCGTCCTCCGATCCGCGGACGAAGTGGCGTCACTCATTGGTGTTGGCCGTGAACCAAATGCGCAGCAAACTCCGGCAGTTGAGCGCACCCAGGACATCGTCACGGCACTCCAAGCGAACGCCTGGCCTTCATCAATACGCGCCCAACTCGATGCCGTGTTCGCTCTGCAAAATCCGGACGCGATGCGAACTGAGTCACCCGGATGTCGTAACAACGTATTTACTGCGTCGGCGCCGATGGTGTGTGGGGCGGACACAGCGGCGTCCGCGATGGTCGTTGGAGACTCGGTTGCCCTCGCCTGGGTACCGGCCGTGGAGGCCGCCACTGGACACGCCGTAACCGCACTTGGGTTTGCGAATTGTTCCTTGATCGATGCCCGGGTCACCAACACTTACGGCAGCCCCA
Organism: Microbacterium sp. P2_F9; assembly: GCF_056403635.1. Lineage (NCBI taxonomy): Bacteria > Bacillati > Actinomycetota > Actinomycetes > Micrococcales > Microbacteriaceae > Microbacterium > Microbacterium sp. P2_F9. The sequence continues at coordinate 12,502 of NZ_JBFUFC010000062.1, forward strand.
CTCCGGGATTCCCAGAGGCATGTGCAGAACGGCGAGCTGAGATGCTCGCCTTGATCGACCAGCGCGCACCGGAAACCTTGTTCCTGTCCTCGGCTGAGTCTGCCCCCACCTCCACTGGGCTGCCGCTTGCGGAAGCCGAGGCCGAGTGGGAGGCAGGTGTCGCCCGCACGCTTGCGAAACTTGCCGACGTGCCGCTGGTCGTCCTTCTGAGCAACCCGCCGGCGACAGTCGACCCTAGAGCGTGTGCGACGCACTTGACCGGTCCGTCCAAGTGCGTTGCTGAGGTATCTGCGGCATACAAAGCGAAGGCTCGGGCGGAGTCCGCCGCCGCCGCACAGTTCCCCAACGTCGTCTTCGTTGATACGCGATATTGGTACTGTGCCGACAGCAAATGTCCGGCGTTCATCGCCGGCGAGCTGATACGGACAGACTCTACACACCTAACGTCGGCGGCTTCGCAACAGTCAGGATCACTGATCGCGGCTGCGCTCAAGTCCGGCGGGTTCTCGCAATAGGTCGCGACGCACCTAAGGGAGCCAAGAGCATATGTGGATATATCGACGAGATGCCCACCCGAAAGACGATCACTGTGTGGCTCAGCTTTAGGGATTTCCAAAGGTCAAGCCGTAGATGGCATCCTGGCGGGCCACCATCGGGACGACAACCATCAATGAACTCAGAATCATGCTGCCCCTCGGTCTTTGACCTCGAAGGAAGCATGCTCGCCCTCTGCCCGACAAGGTGATGCACGGCCTCATTGCCGGGAGGCCAGGTATATGTGCCGCCACTCCCAGTCGTACAGCGCCGCAAAGATTGAGGTTTCAGCCGAACAGTTCGGCCCCGTCCTATGGGTTGAGAACCGCGAGGAGATCTACGAGTATCTGCCCGACGGTGAACATGACAATCGACTGGTCGACGATGGGGCGAAGCGCCGGGACACGACAACATACAACACACAACAGACCGAGAAAACTGAAGCGGACGACCTATCAGACTGCCCCGAGGGAGGTGGATGCTTACGACGCTCGAAGGCCATCGCGACGGGCGAAGAGGGGCCCACTCCTTTTCGCCACGCTTGTAGACCCTCTATCGTTGTGTTGAATCGCCGCGCCCAACTGCTGGGGCGGGATCCAAAGATTCAAGCATCGGCGATGTGGGCCGCCTACCCTTCAGCTTCAACGCCTGCTTCTCGATGAGAAACCAACTGCCGATCGCCAGCGGCAGGGTGGCGATTGCACTCAGCAGGGCGAACAGGGGAATGCCGAGCTCCCACAACCCGAAGATCGCCAAAGTCTGTTGTACGGGGAAGGCGTAGATGTAAACGCCATAAGAGATATCGTTCGAGAATCGCAGGGCTGGCGACTTAATTGTCGCGCCTGATACGAGCACCAGGTAAGCGAGCGGCAAGGCTGCCAGGACCCGATAGTCCGGCAACCATAGCGATCCGACGAGTATAACGAGGGCGGCCGTGAGCCAGGTCCAGGTCACACGGATGCTGTCGCGCCATTGCCACACGAGTGCTCCGGCGAGGAACATGATGCCGAGTCTGGCCCCGGCGGCGACAAACCAGTTGTCGATAACGCCGAGCATTCCTATCCCGGACGCAACGAGGCAAACGGCGAACAGTGTGATGAGCGTCGCGCGATATTTGAGCAGTCCGAACACTCCCAGCGCAAGGACCATCATGTAGCAGGCGAACTCCCAGGCGAGCGTCCAGATGGAACCGTTCCAAATACCCTCATAGGGAACGCCTAGCGGTGTCCCTGCGATGTCGGGTTGCGCCATCCAAAGCGCAGCGTTCTTGAACACATAGCCGAAATTGTCGGGACCGAGCACGCCTGCGGAAAGAGGGGCGATGACGAATGCTGTGAACAGGAGACACACCCAGAACGCCGGGAGGATGCGAAGAAGCCGGGCGCGAAGGTAGCGGGCGGCGTGAGGATCACGAACCCAGGACCGAACGATTAGGAACCCCGACGCGGCGAAGAATGCGTCGACCCACACCGCCGAGACGATTTGTCGGAGGGGTAACCACTCGATGTCGTGGCCGRTAAGCGGGAAGGAGTGCCAGATGATGACTCCTGCTGCGAGCAGCAGTCGCACGAAGTTGAGTCCGTTCGCGTGCGGATCAAATATCGAACTGAAGACTCGCGGGCCCGGTCTGGTGTAGGCGCGCGATGCGGCGATCTCGGTCACCCGCCGGACTCTAGCGACTTCTCGTTACGGGGAGGTGACGGGCAGCGACGTACCCGGGTCGACGGCACATTCGCTGAAAGCACACGCAGCTGTGCAGGGGTGGCGCGAAGCCGGCCTGATTCTTGTTGCCTCATGTCGCGGAAGCTGCCTCGGACGTCGGCGAATCCGGCGCGCAGGTGGAGCCACCAGCCGTTTTGGCCGAGGCATCCGGATGCCGTAGACTAGATCTTTGGTGTTCGGCTCAGCTGACCCGGCACCGCGAACGTGAGCCCTCCACTGGCGTGTTCTGCGTTTCGGCCCTTCGACAAGCTCAGGACCCTTCGACAAGCTCAGGGACCAGAGAAGGTCAGGGACCGGGGCTGGAGAACCACCCCGGAGTGGGATTCACGAACCTCTCCGTTCGATCAAGAAAGCAGCACTATTGTGACGCGCACATACACCCCCAAGCCTGGCGAGATCCAGCGCGAGTGGCTGGTCATCGACGCAACCGACGTCGTTCTCGGCCGCCTCGCATCCCACGCCGCCGTGCTCCTCCGCGGCAAGCACAAGCCGACCTTCGCCAACCACATCGACGTCGGTGACTTCGTCATCGTCATCAATGCCGGCAAGGTCGCCCTCACGGGCCAGAAGCTCGAGCAGAAGAAGGCGTACCGCCACTCCGGCTACCCGGGCGGCCTCAAGTCCGTCACGTACGCCGAGCTTCTCGAGAAGAACCCGGTCCGTGCCATCGAGAAGGCCGTCCGCGGCATGCTCCCCAAGAACACCCTGGGCGCGCAGCAGCTGACGAAGCTGAAGGTCTACGCGGGCGCCGAGCACCCGCACGCCGCGCAGCAGCCCAAGACGTACACCTTCGACCAGGTCGCCCAGTAAGCGCCGCAAAGACTATTAAGGACAATCTCGTGGCGAATATCGAAGACACCACCGAAGCCGAAGCCCCCGAAAGCTACTCGACCGAGACGCCGGCCGACCAGGCCGCCGCGGCCGTCGAGCGCCCCGTGCTCACGGTCCCCGGCGCAGCCGTGGGTCGTCGCAAGCAGGCGATCGCGCGCGTGCGCCTCGTCCCCGGCGCCGGCACCATCACGGTCAACGGCCGTACGTTCGAGGACTACTTCCCGAACAAGCTCCACCAGCAGCTGGTCACCGACCCGTTCACGGTGCTCAACCTGACCGGCGCCTACGACGTCATCGCACGCATCTCCGGTGGTGGCCCCTCGGGCCAGGCCGGCGCGCTGCGCCTCGGCATCGCACGGTCGCTCAACCAGATCGACGAAGAGAACAACCGCGCCACCCTGAAGAAGGCCGGCTTCCTCTCCCGTGACGCTCGCGTCAAGGAGCGCAAGAAGGCTGGTCTCAAGAAGGCCCGCAAGGCTCCTCAGTACTCGAAGCGCTGATCGAAACCGTACCGATGCCGCTATTCGGCACGGACGGGGTGCGGGGGCTGGCCAACGGCCCCCTCACCGCCGATCTCGCTCTCACCCTGGCCCAGGCGACTGCTGTCGTCCTGGGCCAGGGCCGTACTGCCGAGGCGCGGCGCGCCTCGGGCAAGCGGCTCACCGCCGTCGTCGCGCGCGATCCCCGCGTCTCGGGTGAGTTCCTGGCTGCCGCCGTCTCGGCCGGCCTGGCCTCGTCCGGCGTCGACGTGCTCGACGCGGGCGTGCTGCCCACACCCTCTTTGGCGTTCCTGATCGCCGACATCGACGCCGACTTCGGCGTCATGGTCTCGGCATCCCACAATCCCGCCCCCGACAACGGCATCAAGATCTTCGCCCGCGGCGGTGTGAAGCTCCCCGACGTGGTCGAGCAGCGCATCGAAGCCGCTCTTTCGAGTCCCAWACTGCAGCCGACCGGTGCCGGCGTGGGGCGCATCAGCCGCTTCGCCGACGCCGAAGACCGCTACGTCATCCACCTGCTGGGTTCGCTGCCGCACCGGCTCGACGGCATCCATGTCGTGCTCGACTGCGCTAACGGCGCCGCCTCCGGAGTGTCGCCCGAGACCTTCCGCGATGCGGGAGCCCGGGTGACCGTGATCGGCGCCGACCCCGACGGCATGAACATCAACGACGGTGTGGGGTCGACGCACCTCGACCTGCTCGCTGAGCACGTGGTGCGCGTCGGAGCCGACGTGGGCATCGCGCACGACGGCGACGCCGACCGTTGCCTGGCCGTGGACGCTGCCGGGAAGGTCGTCGACGGCGACCAGATCATGGCGATCATCGCCGTGGCGATGAAGTCGCGCGGACACCTGGTCGACGACACGCTCGTGGCCACGGTCATGAGCAATCTCGGACTGCACCGGGCGATGGCCGACCACGGGATTCGCGTGCTGCAGACGTCGGTCGGCGATCGGTACGTGCTCGAGGCGATGARCGAGGGCGGCTACTCCCTCGGCGGCGAGCAGTCCGGGCACGTCATCATGAGCGAGTACGCCACCACCGGGGATGGGCTCTTGACTGGCCTGCACCTGGTGGCCGAGATGGCCGCGCAGCGGAAGTCGCTGGCCGAGCTGGCGTCGATCATGACGGTGTACCCGCAGGTGCTCATCAACGTGCGGGACGTCGACCGGTCGCGCGCGACCTCCGACCCGGTATTGACGGATGCCGTCGCCGCCGTCTCTGCGGAACTCGGCGACTCAGGACGCGTGCTGCTGCGCGCGTCGGGCACCGAGGAGATGGTGCGGGTGATGGTCGAGGCATCCCACGCTGACGTTGCCGAGGGGATTGCGTCGCGTTTGGCCGATGTCGTGCGGGAGCGGCTCGCGCTTTAGGGTTCTTCGCGGTTCGACCCGCGGACGCCGAATCCACCGACTCTGCGCCAGTCCACCGACTTCGGCGCGCAGAACTCAGTGGTCTGGCGCGAGGTAGGTGGATTCGGCGCCCCGAGCCGATACGGACCCACCGCGAACAGCGCGGCTCGCGGGAACGTATCGGCTCGTGGTCGGACCGCAGGCGTCAGCCGGCGAGGGCCGCCAGAATCGCATCGCGGTAGATCGCCTGGCCGGCGGCCGTCGGGTGCAGGAACGTCACGGGGTTGGAGATGACGGCGCCGAGGTACGGGTCGTCATTGCCGATCTGGTGGCCCCAGAACGCCCCGGCCACGCTCGCAAGGGAGACCTTCGCGCCGGCAGCTCCAGCGGCGGCCACTCCTTGCGCGATCTTGAGGTCGAGCGCCAACGTCGCGGCGTTCACCTGCTCCTTGACCCAGACATTGGTATCAATGAAGGGGATCGGGTAATCGGTCACGACGATGCGTGCGTTCGGTGCGCGCTGGGCGACGGCCAGCACCAGATCCCTGATGCCATTGTTCAGCGCGTCTCCTTGCAGGACGGTCGCGACATGTGCGCCCGCGTCGGCGCAGGCCTGGCTCAGATCGGCGAGATAGCACGCTGCGTAGACCGCCCCCGGGGCGAGGTCGTTCGCGCCGACGGTGATGGTCACGAGGGTCGTGCCCTTGTTCACCTGCGAGAGCTGGGTTGCCGCGACATCCGCGATCGTCGCGCCCGAACACGCCGCGTTGCGCAGCAGGTTGGTGCGAGGCGCTGCGTCGAGCAGTGCAGCGTACGAGGCAGCGGTGTGGAAACACGCGTCGAGTTGCGGCCCTGCGCCCTGGCCTGCGGCATAGGAATCGCCC
>NZ_JBFUFC010000063.1:0-18290 GCF_056403635.1 Microbacterium sp. P2_F9
CCCTTCTGGAGGAACGTGTTCATCGCGTCGCGCGTGGAGGCCGAGGCATCCACCGTCACCATGTCGGTGCGCGGCACCATGACGGCGCGCACGAACGTGTCGGTGAAGTCGAAGACGGAGTGGATGAGCTCGCGGTCATCCTCTTCGATGAGGTCCTGCGACGCCGCTTCGTCGACCATGTCGAGGAGCTGCTCCTCGGAGGCGAAGGACGCACCCCGGGCGACGCCCGGGGTGACCCGGTTGCCGATGGCCACCAGCGCGTGCGYGAGCGGTCCGAGGATGACCCGGACCCCGCGGATGATCGGTGCCGCGCCCTGCAGCAGCTGCTTGGCGTGCTGACGTCCCCACGAGCGCGGGCTGGCACCGACGATCACGAAGGACGTGCCCGTCATGATGATGGCGGCCGCGAGCATCGCCCACCCGATGCTGTCGAACAGCAGCGTCAGCGCCACCGTGACGAGGACCGCCGCGGTGGTCTCGGCAAGCACCCTGATGAAGACGACCGCGTTGGCATGGGCATCGGGATCGTCGGCGATCCGGCGCAGCGCCTGCGCGTTGCGACCGCTCAGACCGAGCTCCGCGATCCCCTGACGGGAGGTCACCCCCAGCGCCGCGTCGATCGCCGCCATGAGACCGCCGAACGCGATCAGCAGCACCGCCGCGAGCAGCAGGAGGAGAGGCGTCATGCGCGGCTTCGTCGTCGTTCTGTGTGCTGGAAGCCCACGATCAGGTCCTTCTGGAGCGCGAACATCTCCTTCTCCTCGTCGGGTTCGGCGTGGTCGAACCCGAGCAGGTGCAGGAGGCCGTGCGTGGTCAGCAGGATGAGCTCGTCCATCGTCGAATGCTTGGCGGCGACCGCCTGGGTCTCGGCGACCTGCGGGCACAGCACGATGTCGCCGAGGAGCCCTGGCGGCGTCGGCACATCCTCGGTGCCCGGGCGCAGCTCGTCCATCGGGAAACTCAGCACGTCGGTGGGGCCGGGCTCGTCCATCCACTGGACGTGCAGCGCCTCCATCGCGCCTTCGTCGACGAGGACGATCGCCACATCGGCGTCGGCGCTGACGTGCAGCTCCGCGAGGTTGTACTCCATGAGCCGCAGCAGCACGGTCTCGTCGATCGGGATCGCGGACTCGTTGTTGATCTCGATGGTCATGCGCGGCCTCGCTTCGGGAGATGGTCGTGCGGACCGGGCGCGCGCGACGATGCACGCCGGTCGGCCCGGTTGGCGAATTCGGATGCCTCGTCCCGCTCGCGACGAGCCGCCAGGCGCCGCTCGTCGTACTCGGTGTACGCGTCGACGATGCGGCCGACGAGCGAGTGCCGGACGACGTCGTCGCTCGTCAGATACGAGAAGTGGATGTCCTCGATCTGGTTGAGGACGCGCGTGACGAGGCGCAGCCCCGAGGCGCCCTGCGGCAGGTCGATCTGCGTGATGTCGCCGGTGACCACCATCCGGGTGCCGAATCCGAGTCGGGTGAGGAACATCTTCATCTGCTCGGGCGTGGTGTTCTGGGCCTCGTCGAGCACGACGAAGGAGTCATTCAACGTGCGGCCACGCATGTACGCCAGGGGCGCGACCTCGATGGTGCCGGACGCCATCAGCTTGGGGACGAGGTCCGGGTCGAGCATCTCGTTGAGCGCGTCGTAGAGCGGCCGCAGATACGGGTCGATCTTGTCGTTGAGCGTGCCGGGGAGGAAGCCGAGCCGCTCCCCCGCCTCGACGGCCGGCCGGGTCAGGATGATGCGGCTGACCTCCTTGCGCTGCAGCGCCTGGATGGCCTTGGCCATAGCGAGGTAGGTCTTGCCGGTGCCCGCAGGTCCGATGCCGAACACGATCGTGTTCTCTTCGATCGCGTCGACATACGCCTTCTGACCGAGGGTCTTGGGACGGATGATGCGACCTCGCGACGTCAGGATCGCCTCGCCGAGCACCTCGGACGGACGAGGTCCGCCCTCGGTCTCGAGAATGCGGGCAGAGGACGACACGTCGGATGGCGCGAGCTCATGCCCGGCACGGGCCATCTCGAGCAGCTCGTCGACGAGCGACCGGGCAGCGGCGACCGCGGACGCCTCGCCGGTCAGGGTGATCTCGTTGCCGCGGACGTGGACATCCACCTGCGGGTGCTCGCGTTCGACGACGCGCAGCAGCCGATCCTGCGGACCGAGGAGCTGGACCATGGCGACGCCGTCCGCGTAGACGCGGTCGACGGTGGGATTCTCGTCAGGCACCGACGGTCTTCTCCGCGAGGCCGCCCGCCAGCACGTGCGCATGCACGTGCGGGACGGTCTGACCGGCGCCGGGGCCGGTGTTGAACACGAGCCGGAAGTCGCCGTCGGCGTGCTCGGCGGCGACGCTGTTGGCGAGACCCACGACCTCGGCGAGCAGCGCGGGATCGCCCGCGGCGAGCTCGACGACGTTGCGGTACTCCTGCGACTTCGTGATCACGAGCAGATGCACTGGTGCCTGCGGCGCGACATCGCGGATGGCGAAGGCGTTCTCGGTCTCGGCGATGATCTCAGCGGGAATCTCACCTTGCAGAATTCGGGTGAAGATCGACGGCTCGCTCATATTCCGAGTCTACCGGCGGGCCTTCACCAGCGGCCGATGGCCGCGCTGACCACCGCGAGCGCCGCGGGGCCTGCGGTGGAGGTGCGCAGCACGGTCGAGCCGAGGCGGACGATCTCCGCACCGACGGCGGCGAGGAGATCGAGCTCCTCGATCGCGATGCCCCCTTCCGGGCCGACGACCAGGAGGATGTCGCGGAGATCGGCGGGGTCGAAGGCGGTGGTCGTGAGCGCCGCCGACCCGGTCGGCTCGAGGACGAGGACGCGGGCGGAGGCGCCACGCGCCACGAGGTCGCGCGTGGTGGCCAGCGCCGAGACTTCCGGGAGCCAGGGACGGTGGGCCTGTTTGGCGGCCTCTCGGGCGATCGTCGACCACCGCGCGCGGCCCTTCTGCGCCTTGGCCGCGTCCCACCGGGAGACGCTGCGCGCAGCCTGCCAAGGCACGATCTCGTCGATGCCGAGCTCGGTCGCGGCCTGCACGGCGAGCTCGTCGCGGTCGCCTTTCGCGAGCGCCTGAACGAGTACGAGTCGCGGCGCCGCCGCGGGAATGTCCGTGCGTGCCGTGATGCGGATGCTGACCAGCCGCGGTGAGACCTCTTCGCAGACCCCTTCGAGCCAGGCGCCGTGCCCGTCGCCGAGGCTGACTTCCTCCCCGGTCCGCACGCGCCGGACCGCCGCGGCGTGATGCGCCTCGGGTCCGGTCAGCGCGACCGCGTCACCCGGCAGCGCCCGCGTGGGCTCATCGAGAAGGAAGTGCAGCGGCATCCGTCAGCCCTGGCGGAAGCGGTCGCGGAGCTTTGCGAACAGGCCCTGGTGGAACTCCGCGAGGTGCGGTGCCGCGGGCTTCGTCCGCTTGGCGAACTCCTCGATCAGCATGCGGTCCTTGTGGTCGAGCCGCGTCGGGGTGACGACGTGGACGCCCACGCGGAGGTCGCCGCGCTGGGATCCACGCAACGGGGTGATGCCGCGACCCTTGATCGTCAGCACGTCGCCGGCCTGGATTCCGGGGCGCACCTCGAGCTCGACCGGACCGTCGAGGGACTCGATCGTCGTGGTCGTGCCGAGGATCGCATCCGGCATCGAGACCTGCAGGGTGGCGAGCAGGTCGTCGCCCTCGCGGCTGAAGATCTCGTTGGCCGCGACGGTCACCTCGAGGTACAGGTCGCCGTTGGGACCGCCGGCGGGCCCGACCTCGCCGGAGCCCGGGAGCTGCAGGCGCAGACCGGTCTCGACGCCGGCCGGGATGTCGATGGACACCGTGCGGCGGGCGCGGACGCGGCCCTGACCCTGGCAGGTCGCGCAGGGGTACGGGATGGTCGTGCCGTAGCCCTGGCAGGAGCCGCAGGGCTGGCTGGTCACCACGTTGCCGAGCAGGCTGCGCACCTGGCGCTGGACATGTCCCGCGCCGTGGCAGATGTCGCAGGTCACCGGTGAGGTGCCGGGCTGGCAGCACGAACCCGTGCACGTCTCGCACAGGACGGCCGTGTCGACCTCCAGCTCGCGGTGCGCGCCGAACACGACGTCCTTGAGCTCGAGCGTCACGCGCACCAACGCGTCTTGGCCGCGCTCGCGCCGCGACCGCGGGCGCCCCGGCCGTCCGCCGCCCGATGCCGCGCCGAAGAACGTCTCGAAGATGTCGCCGAAGCTGCCGAAGCCCTGGGCGCCGCCCGCCCCACCGAAGGGCGAGTCGCCCATGTCGTAGCGCGCCCGCTGCTCCGGGTCGCTCAGCACGTCGTACGCGTGCGTCACGAGCTTGAATCGCTCCGAAGTGTCGGCCCCCGGGTTCACGTCCGGGTGCAGTTCGCGCGCCAGGCGCCGGTACGCCTTCTTGATCTCGTCCGGCGTCGCGTCGCGCGCGACGCCGAGAACCTCATAGTGGTCAGCCACAATCGCCTTCCCGCCCGCGCTGTGCGCGGGATCGTATGGTCATACCGTCAGCGCGTGTGCTCGTCGTCGAGGATCCGACTCAGATACCGCGCGACGGCACGCACCGCCGCGAGATTCGTCGGATAGTCCATCCGCATCGGACCGAGCAGGCCCACTCGTGCCCGCGCGCCCGTCGCGTCGTAATCGCTGGCGAGGACGGATGCCTCGCCCAGGCCGAACGCCTCGTTCTCGCGTCCGATGCTCGTGGCGAGACCGTGCTCGTCCGCGACCATCTCGCTCATGAGCTTCAGGAGCGTGACCTGCTCCTCGATCGCCTCGAGGAGGGGGTAGATGCTCCCGCGGAAGTCTGCTTCGCTGCGGGCCAGGTTCGCTGAGCCCGCCATCACCAGGCGGTCCTGCCGGAACTCGTCGAGCTCTTCGGCGACGACGTGCACGACCGCGTTCGCCGCGGCATCCGTCTTGCCAGGCGTCTGCGCCGCGGCGAGGAAGTCGGCGACACGCTGGACGCCGTCTCGCACCGGACGGCCGACGATGAGATCCGAGACCGTGGTGCGCAGTCGCGCCATGGCGTCGTCGTCGAGGTCGACCCGCACGAGCGCGACCCGCTGGGACACCCGGCCGGTGTCGGTCACGAGGATCACGATCATCCTCCCGGAGCCGATCTGCACCAGTTCGAGGTGCGAGACACTGGCCCGCGCGAACGACGGGTACTGCACGATGGCGACCTGACCGGTCAGCCGGGTGAGGGCGCGGACAGTGCGCACGAGCAGGTCGTCGAGATCGCCGGGGGCATCGAGGAACGAGCCGATCGCGTGGCGCTGGGCTGAAGTGAGCGGCCGAAGTGCGGCGAGGTGGTCCACGAAGACGCGGTAGCCCTTGTCGGTCGGCACGCGACCCGAGGACGTATGCGGCGCCGCGATCAGCTCCTCCTCCTCGAGGAGGGCCATGTCATTGCGGATCGTCGCCGCGGACACGCCGAAGGCGTGACGATCGACGATCGCCTTGCTGCCGACGGGCTCGCGGGTGTCGACGTAGTCCTGCACGATCGCCCGCAGCACCTGCAGACCTCGATCGGTGACCATGCCGCCTCCTCACGCTGACCTGCTGGACTGGCACTCTCTTCTGGCGAGTGCCAATTCTACCGGATCCGGCGACGGAGAGCCGGAGGCGCGTCAGGGCGTGAGCGCGCGGACGACCGCGTCGGCGAGCAGCCGGCCGCGCAGCGTGAGCACGATTCGCCCGTGCACGGCGGCCGTGCCGTCGATCAGACCGTCTGCGATGAGGCCCGCCACGGCGTGGCGCCCGGTGCCCAGGACCTCCGAGACCGGCAGTCCCTCGCGGATCCGCGAGCGCAGCAGCACGGATTCGAGTTCGCGGGCTACCCCGTCGGGCTGCTCCCGGCCGGCGGCCGGCGATTCCCCGACGGCGAGCCGCTGGGCGTACGCGGCCGGATGCTTGACATTCCAGAATCGGACGCCGGCGACATGGCTGTGCGCCCCGGGTCCGAACCCCCACCAGTCATAGCCCTGCCAGTACGCCAGGTTGTGCCGCGAGCGCTGCGAGGCATCGCGTGCCCAGTTCGAGATCTCGTACCACTCCCACCCGGTGGCGGCCAGCAGCTCATCCGCCAGCTCGTACATGTCAGCCTGCAGATCGTCATCCGGGGCGGGCACCTCGCCGCGGCGGATCTGCCGGTGCAGCTTGGTGCCTTCTTCGACGATGAGCGCGTAGGCCGAGATGTGGTCGGGGCGCAGGGCGATCGTGGTCTCCAGCGAACGCCGCCAGTCGTCGAGCGACTCCCCCGGAGCCCCGTAGATGAGGTCGAGGCTCACGTCCAGACCGGCAGCGCGCGCCGCCTCGACGGCGGTGGCGACGTTCGCCGGGTTGTGGGTGCGGTCGAGGGCTGCCAGCACGTGCGGGACCGCGGACTGCATCCCGATCGACAGGCGCGTCACCCCCGCCGCGGCGAGCTCGGCGACCACAGCAGGCGTGACGGTATCGGGGTTGGCCTCGACCGTGATCTCCGCGCCGTCGACCAGGCCGAACGTCTCCCGGACGCCGTCGAGCATCCGCGCGAGATCCCCCGCGGGAAGAAGCGTCGGGGTGCCGCCGCCGAAGAACACCGTGGAGGCGGGACGGATGCCGCCGGCCGAGGTGAGCACGTCGCGTGCGAGTGCGACTTCCCGCAGCAGCGTGTCGGCGTACTGGTCCTGCCGGGCGCCCTGGAGCTCGCCCGATGTGTACGTGTTGAAGTCGCAGTACCCGCAGCGGACGCGGCAGAACGGGACGTGCAGATACACGCCGAACGGCTGATCCGGGTCGATCGTCACGCCGTCCGGCAGCGCCCCGCTGGACGGCACAGGCTCGCCGAGCGGGAGCGCCGCGCCCATCAGGACGGGGTCGTGTACAGCGGCGAGATGGCGCGCAGATACCGCGTGAACAGCTCCCGGCGCCGACGCCGGGTGAGTGCGGGCAGCAGGCGATACAGCCACGCGGAGGGAGCGTCGAACGCACGGACCGTGAACCACACCTCGTCGTTCTGGTGCCACTCGAGCATGAACGACTCCTCGCCGCTCACGACCGAACCGTCGACGGTGCCGAGCGCGAAGCCCACCCGCCGCGGCTCCTCGATCGCGAAGATCACGCGCAGCTCGCCATCGGCATCCATCCCGCGCACGCGTCCCTCGACGGTGATCGTGGTGCCCGCGGCGACATACGGCGTGCCGTCGGCGTCGAAGCGCTGATCGGCCTCGGCCCGGCTCGGCGCGATGGGGTTGCCTTCGGCGTCGAAGCTGACGCCCGAGTACATCGGACCGGACGCGGGCCGCACGTCTTTGATGTTCAGGCCGGCGCCCCGCTGCGCGGTCCACGACAGCAGCGCGTCGCTGGCGGTCTGGAACCGGACATCGCCGCTGCCGATGCGCCAGGACTCCTCGGCGGGGATGCTGCGCTCCGGTGGGTACCCCATGAGATCCGGAGCCTGCGTCGCCCCGACGGCGGCGTAGTCGACCGTCTCGTCATTGAACGTTCCGCGGCGCATGCGAACCAGCCTACTTCGCGGCCTTGGTCTCGACATCTCCGGACAGCGCGGCGATGAACGCCTCCTGGGGGACCTCGACGCGCCCGACCATCTTCATGCGCTTCTTGCCCTCCTTCTGCTTCTCGAGCAGCTTGCGCTTCCGGCTGATGTCGCCGCCGTAGCACTTCGCGAGCACGTCCTTGCGCATCGCGCGGATCGACTCGCGGGCGATGATGCGCGCGCCGATGGCAGCCTGGATCGGCACCTCGAACTGCTGACGCGGAATCAGCTTCTTCAGCCGCTCGGTCATCAGCACGCCATAGGCGTACGCCTTGTCCCGGTGCACGATCGCGCTGAACGCGTCGACCGCCTCGCCCTGCAGCAGGATGTCGACCTTCACCAGGTCGGCCTCCTGGTGTCCGCTCGGCTCGTAGTCGAGCGAGGCGTAGCCGGCGGTCTTGGACTTGAGATGGTCGAAGAAGTCGAACACGATCTCGCCGAGCGGCATCGTGTAGCGGATCTCGACGCGGTCCTCGCCGAGGTACTCCATGCCGAGGAGGGTTCCGCGACGCGACTGGCAGAGCTCCATGATCGTGCCGACGTAGTCTTTCGGCGCCAGGATCGCGGCCTTGACCATCGGCTCGGTGACGCTCGCGATCTTGGTGCCGGAGGGGAACTCGCTCGGGTTGGTGACGACGAAGGTCTTCTTGTCGTCGGTCGTGACCTCGTAGGTCACGGATGGCGCGGTCGAGATGAGGTCGAGGCCGAACTCGCGCTCGAGGCGCTCGGTGACGATCTCGAGGTGCAGCAGCCCGAGGAAGCCGCAGCGGAAGCCGAAGCCGAGCGCGACCGAGGTCTCCGGCTCGTAGTTGAGCGAGGCATCCGACAGCTTCAGCTTGTCGAGCGCTTCGCGCAGCAGCGGATAGTCGCTGCCGTCGATCGGGTACAGGCCGGAGAAGACCATCGGCTTCGGGTCGGTGTACCCGGGCAGGGCCTCTTTCGAGGGCTTGGCGGCGTTGGTGACGGTGTCGCCGACCTTGGACTGGCGCACATCCTTCACGCCGGTGATCAGGTAGCCCACCTCGCCGACGCCGAGACCCTTGCTCGGGGTCGGCTCCGGCGACGAGACGCCGATCTCGAGAAGCTCGTGGATCGCGCGGGTCGACATCATCTGGATGCGCTCGCGCGGGTTCAGGGTGCCGTCGATCATGCGGACGTAGGTGATGACACCGCGGTAGGAGTCGTAGACCGAGTCGAAGATCATGGCGCGCGACGGCGCGTTCGGATCGCCCTTCGGCGCGGGAATCTGCTGCACGACGTGCTCGAGCAGCTCCTCGACGCCCATCCCCGTCTTGCCGCTCACCCGCAGCACATCCTCCGGCTTGCCGCCGATGAGGCTGGCAAGCTCCTTCGCGTACTTGTCCGGGTCGGCGGCCGGCAGATCGATCTTGTTGAGCACCGGAATGATCTGCAGGTCGTTCTCGAGCGCCAGGTAGAGGTTCGCGAGCGTCTGCGCCTCGATGCCCTGCGCGGCATCCACCAGCAGGATCGCGCCTTCGCAGGCGGCGAGGGAACGGCTGACCTCATAGGTKAAGTCGACGTGTCCGGGGGTGTCGATCATGTTCAGCGCGTAGGTCTGTCCGTCGACCTCCCACGGCATGCGCACGGCCTGGCTCTTGATCGTGATGCCGCGCTCGCGCTCGATGTCCATGCGGTCGAGGTACTGCGCACGCATGTCGCGGTCGGAGACCACGCCGGTGATCTGCAGCATGCGGTCGGCGAGCGTCGACTTGCCGTGATCGATGTGAGCGATGATGCAGAAGTTGCGGATCAGCTCAGGCGGCGTCGCGGACGGCTGGAGGGGCTTCAGGGCGCGGGGTGACATGTCCCATCGATTCTACGGTGGCACGCCTGATCAGACGGTGCGCGTCAGTCGGCGGCGGGTGCCGGCAGCCGGCGCAGTCCCTCGAGGAGCGACTCCAGGTCGCTCGCCACGCACACGCGGATCCAGCCCTCGCCCGACGCGCCGAACGCCGAGCCGGGAGCGACCGCGACACCGGCCTCGTCGAGGAACCGCTCGCACCACGCCATGACATCGCCTCCCGACGCGTGCGACACATCGATCCACAGGTAGAACGCGCCCGTCGGCGTGAGATACCGGATGCCGCGCCGGTCGAGTTCGGCCATCGCGGCGGCGAGGTTCTCGCGGTAGTGCCGGGCGGCGTGGGCGACGGCATCCTGACTCCCCGTCAGCGCGGTGACCGCGGCGCGCTGGGCCGGCGCATCGACGCAGCTGACGAGCGCCTCCTGCACGCGCAGCATCGTCGGGCGCCACCCCGGCGGGGTGACCAGCCAGCCCACGCGCGCGCCGGTCATCGCGTAGGTCTTCGAGGTTGAGAACACCGAGAGCACGCGCGCGCCGTCGATCGTCGCCGGACTCACGTGCGGGGCGCCCCAGGTGAAGCGCTCGTAGACCTCGTCGCTGATCACCCACAGATCGTGCCGGCGGGCGAGGTCCAAGAGCGCCGTGAGCGTCACCAGGTCGAACGTCGAGCCGAGCGGGTTCGACGGGGTGTTCACGATGATCGCGCGGGTGCGCGCCGTGATGAGGGTCTCGAGCTCGGCGAGATCCGGCTGGAAGGCCCGCTCGGGGTTCAGCGCGTAGGGCACCGGCATCGCCTGCAGCAGATGGGCGTTCATCGTGAATGTCGTGTAGCCGGGATCGGGCACCAGGACCTCGTCGCCGTGCGACAGCACGAGCGCCATCGCCATGTGCAGCGCCTGTGTCGCCCCCACCGTCACCCAGACCTGCTCGAGGTCRACTACGAGGCCGTTCTCGCGCGCGAGCTTGGCGACGATCGCCTCGCGCAGGGGACGGATGCCGCCGTTCGGCGTGTATCGCGTGTCACCCTCGCGCCATGCGGCGGCGGCTTCGTCGCGGACCGCCTGCGACACCACTTCGCCCGGCTCGCCCACGGCCAGGATGATCGTGTCCGGACGAGCCAGCGCCCGCTCGAGGATGTGTCGGACGCCCGAGCCCGGCATGGCTGCGATGTGGGCCGCGATCTGTGGCATGTGGCTCATGTTAGGGGCGCGTGCGAGCGGTTAGCCTGGGGCGATGGGRGTCCAGGTCGTTCTGGTGCACGGCATCCGGACGTCCGCGACGATGTGGCGGGCTCAGGTCGCGCACCTGACGGAGCGGGGCGACCCGGTCACCGCTGTCGACCTGCCCGGGCACGGTTCGCGCATGGACGAGGAGTTCACCCTCGAGGGCGCCTTTGCGACCATCGACGACGCGGTTCAGGATGCCGCGACCCGCGGCCCCGTTCTGCTCGTGGGTCACTCCATGGGTGGGCTGCTGTGCGTCGAGTACACCGGACTTGAGGACTCGCCGCCCGTCGCCGGGCTCATCGCCGCGTCCTGCACGGCCGTTCCGCGCGGACCGGCACTCAGCGCTTACCGCGCGATGGCACGCGGATTCGACTCGCTGCCCGACCGCGGCATGTGGCTCACGAACCGCATGCTCGATCGCATCCTGCCGGACGAGACCCGCGCCGACTTCGGCGCCGGTGGGTATGCCCTGGATGCGCAGGACATCGCGCTGCGGAGCCTGTCGGTCCTCGACCTGCTCGCGGCGCTGCGTCGCATCCAGGTGCCGCTGTGGTTCATCAACGGCCAGTGGGATCAGCTGCGGGTCAACGAGCGGCTCTTCCTGCGGGTGGCGCCGCACGCCGAGCTGATCGTCGTGCCGCGCACGACGCACCACGTCACTGTCATGCGACCACGGGTGTTCAACGCCATGCTCGATGTCGCAATCACGACCCTCGAGCACTCAGACGACTGACGGCGCCGGCGTCCGCTTGCGGATCGCGAGCGTCATGAGCCCGCCCACGATGGAGAGCACCCCGCCGACGGCGAACATGAGCGGGAAGCCGCCCACGAGTGCGACGAGCCCGGCCCCGATGAGCGGTCCGAGCAGCTGCCCGAGGCTCGCGGAGACGTTGACGAAGCCGAGGTCGCGTGMGTGGTCCTCGGGATACGGCAGCAGATCGGTGCCGAGCGCGAGTCCGACGGACATGTACGCGCCATAGCCGATGCCGAGGAGCGCCGCCCCGATCATCGTGGACTCGTACGTCGGGAAGAGCGCGATGAACACCGCGGCGAGCCCCTGCACGATCGCCGACCACACGACGATCCCGATCCGCTTGCCGGTGCGGTCGGAGACCGCGCCGGACACGATCGAGGACGCGACGACGAACACGGTGTAGATGACGATCAGGAGCAGGAGGTCGTCCTCGGCCGCCGCCGGATCGCGGTGCAGGCCGTAGAGCAGGAAGAACAGCAGGAGCCCGGTGCCCAGGGCGTTGCCGATGTTGACGATCAGCCGGCCACCGAGCATCCATGCGAAGTCGCGGTCGCGCAGGGCAGCGAGCCGGGCCGAGAGGGCGCGCTGTTCGCGGGCGACCGCGGACTGGGCCGGTACGGGGGGATCCGGAAGGAGCAGCGCCGCACCGACTCCGACCACGGCGAGGAACCCGGCGAGCACGAGGTAGCCGGTGACGGTGCCGAGCTCGAGCAGCACGATGACGCCGACGCCGACGATGATGCCGAGCGCCTGCGAGGAGGAGACGGCGGCCGACGCCGTGCCGCGCTGCGTCGTGAGCTGGTCAGCGATGAGCGCGGTGAAGGCAGCGGAGGCGACCGCGGTGCCCACCGACACGCCGATCCACGCGAGACCGACGCCCCACGGCCCCTCGGCGAACGAGATCGCCACGAGGGAGACGGTGCCGAGAGCCACGCCGACGATCGCCCAGGGGCGACGCCTGCCGAACGCGCCGCGGGTGCGGTCGGAGAGCCCGCCGGCCAGGGGGCCGGCGATGACGCCCGCCACGCCGCCCAGGGCGAGGACGAGCCCCGATGAGACGACGCCGGAGATCCATCCGTCAGCGTCATCCGGGGTGTTCAGCTGCAGCGGAATGAGCAGCTGCAGCGGCGTGAGCTGCACTGTCCACAGCGCCAGCCAGGCGAGGGTGAACAGCACGAACCATTTCGCCCCGACGCGTCCTGTGGTGGTGGTGGTCACGCTCGTGCCTCCTCGATGAGAGTGCGGTACCAGTCGAACGACGCCTTGGGCGTGCGTTCTCCGGTGGTGTGGTCGACGTGGACGAGTCCGAATCGCTGGGTGAATCCCTCGGCCCACTCGAAGTTGTCCAGCAGCGACCACACGGTGTACTCCTCGACCGGCACGCCGCGCTCGCGCGCCCGTCCGACGGCCGCGATGTGACCGGCGAGGTAGGCGATGCGCTCGGCATCCACGAGCCGTTCCGTGACGGCGTCAGGTTCAGGGAAGGACGCGCCGTTCTCCGCGACGACGATCGGCGGCAGCCGCTCGCCGTAGCGCTCGTGGAAGTCCACCAGCACGTTCGTGAGCGACTCGGGGACGATCGGCCAGTCGGGGCCGAAGCCGGTGGTCGCGGCGCCGGGGGTCGGCACGATCTCGAACGGGATCGGGCTCTCCGGTGCGGCGGCGGCGACCGTTGTCGGGTTGTAGAAGTTGAGGCCGTAGACATCCGTCGGCGAGGAGATGATCTCGAGATCCCCCGGCTCGACCGGCATCGGCGGCAGTCCGAACGACTCGAGGTCGGGATAGGCGCCGAGCAGCACCGGTTCGGCGAAGATCCGGTTGTGCAGGATGTCATAGACGGATGCCGCGGCCTGGTCCGCCTCGGACGCGGACGCGGGATGCACGTCGGTGTGATTGTTGACGATCCCGATCGTCTCCGCGCCGCGCTCGCGCAGTGCCCTGGTGGCCAGGCCATGGGCGAGCAGCTGGTGATGGGCGGTGGGCAGGGAGTCGAACAGGAGCTGCCGACGCGGGGCCAGCTCGCCGATCGCGTACCCCTGCAGCGATGTGGAGACGGGCTCGTTGATGGTGTACCAGTGCTTCACGCGATCGCCGAGAGCGTCGACGACCAGCGCGGTGTAGTCGGCGAACCGGTAGGCGGTCTCGCGATTGAGCCATCCCCCGTTCTGCTCGAGCGGCGTGGGAAGGTCCCAGTGATAGAGCGTGGGGAACGGGGTCACGCCGGCGTCGAGCAGCGCATCCACGACCCGGTCGTAGTAGTCGATGCCCGCCGCATTCGCGGGTCCCGTGCCGGTCGGCTGCACGCGCACCCACGAGATCGAGAACCGGTACCGATCGACGCCGAGGCGCGCGAGCAGATCGACGTCTTCCTTGTAGCGGTGGTAGCTGTCCGGGCCCGGCTCGGCCGTGGCAGCGTCGCGCACGGCACCCGGGGTCTCGACGAAGTCGTCCCAGATCGAGCGGCCGCGGCCGCCTTCGCCGCGCGCGCCTTCGATCTGGAAGGCGGCGGTCGCTGCCGACCAGCGCAGGCCGCGCAGGGCTTCGTGGGGAACGTGATCGGACACGGCAGAGCTCCTTCGCTCTTGGAGACGCCTCGGGTTGACGCATCCGATCTTCCCTCATCCGGCAGCCGGGTCCGTACCACTGCGCACAGGCGGGGAGTCCCGGCTGAACCTGATAGACTCGGTGTTTGACTTGCGTGTGGGTTCTTCCCGCACGACCGCCGCACGACATCCCTCTCATGGCGTCCGGCACTTCCATCGAAAACCCCGAACGAAAGAACGTCGACACGTGGCGAACATCAAGTCGCAGATCAAGCGCAACAAGACCAACGACAAGGCGCACGAGCGCAACAAGGCAGTCAAGAGCGAGCTGAAGACCGCGGTGCGTCGCACCCGCGATGCCATCACCGCCGGCGACAAGGCCGCTGCCGAGAAGGCTCTGGTCACCGCGACCAAGAAGCTCGACAAGGCCGCGAGCAAGGGTGTCATCCACCAGAACCAGGCCGCCAACAAGAAGTCGTCGATTGCCAAGCAGGTCGCTGCTCTCTGAGCCCGCACCGGTCGAAGCACAGAAGGCCCGTCCCCGTCAGGGGTGCGGGCCTTCTGGCATTCGCAGGGTGCCGCGCGCCGCCCTCGATACGGCGCTGCGCGCCTACTCAGGAACCGTACGGCGCGCGGGTGGCGATGACGGTGACCAGCCGCTCGAGCGCGAACACGGAATCGCGCGAGGCGCCCTTGACCTCGGCATCCGCTCTCGCCGCAGCCTGGATCGACATACCGAGCGTCGATTCGGTCCAGCCAGCGAGATCGCGGCGCGCCCGGTCGACCTGCCAGTCCTTCAGCCCCAGCCGCGCGGCCAGCGCCCCCGACGATTCGCGACTGCCCGCGACGCGCGCCATCGTGCGCAGCTTCGACGCGATCGCCGCGACCATCGGAACGGGGTCGGCGCCCGAGGCGAGGGCGTGCCGGAGCGAGATCAGCGCCTCGCCGTAGCGGCCGGCGATCGCCGTGTCGGCGACGGCGAACGCGGATGTCTCGACCCGGCCGCCGTAGTAGCGCTCGACGATCTGCTCGGTGATGTCGCCTGGCACGTCTGCGATGAGCTGCTGGCAGGCGCCGGCCAGTTCGGTGAGGTCGTCGCTGAACGCCGAGACCAGCGAGCGCAGCGCTGCCGGCGCGATCCGCTTCTTCGCGGTGCGGAACTCACCGGCCGCGAAGTCGAAGCGGTCGCCGTCGCGCTTGATCGCGGGACACGCGATCTCGACGCCTCCGCCCTCACCCGACCGGATCGCGTCGAGGAGCTTCTTGCCCCGCACGGTCGCGCCGGTGTGCCGCAGCAGGACCGTCGCGCCATCCTGCGGCATGGCGAGGTAGCTGATCGCCTCAGACAGGAAGGCGTCGGAGCACTTCTCGACGCCGGAGACGCGCACGAGACGCGGCTCGCCGAACAGCGAAGGCGACGTCAGCCCGAGCAGCGTGCCGCCGACGTAGTCATCGGCACGGATGTCGGAGATCTCGAGGCTCGGGTCTTCGGCGCGAAGGTAGTCGCGCAGGACGCTCGTCGCACGCTCGGCGCACACCTCTTCTGGGCCGGAGATGAGGACGATCGGGGCCGGCTGCGGATCACGCCAGGAGAGCTGCGGGATGGCGCTCTTCGCGCGCGACGCGGCGGGTCGTCGTGCGGGGGCAGCCATGTGCCCAGCCTACCCAGCGCCCCTGACATCGCCGGCCCGTTCTCGCCAGACCGCGACGCCGTCCGGGGTGGACCAGAGCGCGACGATGCCGAACTGGTCGGTGCGGGCGATCGCGACGCCGGCGGCCTCGAGGAACGCGATGGTCTCGGGGCGGGGATGGCCGTAGTCGTTGTCCGCGCCGACGCTGATCAGCGCGACGGTCGGCGACAGGAGCCGATACAGCTCGGGGTCCTGATCGGCGCTTCCGTGGTGGGCCACCTTCACGACGTCGACGCGGCGCGCGAGTGCGCCCGCGACGATCGCGCGCTGCGGTGCGGCGGAGAGGTCCGCGAGGAAGACGGATGCCGGGACCCCTCCCCCGGTGAACTCCACGACGACGCCCGCATCGTTGCCGCCGGGGAATCCCCTGCTCTCCCCCACAGGCCAGATCACCCGCCACGCTGCGCCGCCGAGTCGGCCGTGCAGTCCGGAGCGACCGTCCGTCAGCGTCGCGCCACCGCGCTCCAGCGCCGCCAGCACGGCGCGGTCGGCGTCGGTGACCGGCGGACCGTGCACGACGGTGTCGACGTGACCGATGACGGCGTCGAGGCCGCCGCGGTGGTCCGCGTCGTAGTGCGTGAGCACGAGCAGGTCGATGCGGGCGATGGCCGTCCTGTCGAGGCAGGCCGCGAGCCGCGCCGGCTCGGGACCCGTGTCGATGAGCGCGACGTGACCGGCCGAGCGCACCAGCACGGCGTCGCCTTGGCCGATGTCGCATGCGAGGATCGCCCACTGGCCTGGCACGGTGAGCACCGCTGACGCGGTCGTGAGAAGGGTGGTGCCGGCCGAGACGCCTGTGGTGGCAGCGACCACGACCACCGCGGCGAATCGGAGGCCGCGCGGCCACCCACGAGCGCGCGCCCGGACGAGGACCACGATCCCGACCGCGAAGCCGCAGGCGGCGAGGACCGCGGCACCCCACCATCCCTCCAGCCAGGGCAGCTGTCCGCCGGGGAGGCCACTGAACAGGCGTGCCGTGGCGGCGATCCACGACGCCGGCACCCACGCGATCGCCGCCAGCCCCGCCTGTAGCCACGGCAGCGGCTGGGCGAGGCACGCCGCGAGGCCGACGAGGGTCGCCGCCGGCGCTGCCGGCGCGGCGAGGAGGTTCGCGATGACCCCGTAGATGGGCACCGAGGGCGCGATCAGCACGAGGAGCGGGCCGCAGGCCAGCTGGGCGGCCAGCGGCACCGCCAGCGCCAGCGCCAGGGCGCGGGGCATCCAGCGCGCGAGCCCCACCGCGAGCGGCCTCGCCGCGACGAGCAGCGCGGCCGTGGCAGCCGCGGAGAGCGCGAAGCCGAGGGACGTCGACAGCCAGGGGTCGGCGATCATCAGGAACGCGACGGCGAGCGAGAGCACGGACATGCCCACGGCGGGGCGGCCCAGGAGCACCGCGAGCATCGCCGCACCCGCCATCGCGGCGGCGCGGACGACGCTCGGCTCGGGGGTGACGAGCACGACGAAACCGGCCAGCGCGGCAACGCCGCACCCGACCCGCACGCGGCGTCCGAGACCGGCGAGCGCGGCCGCGCCGAAGGCGATGCCCACCACGAGTGCGCAGTTCGCGCCGGACACGGCGGTCAGATGCGACAGCGACGACCGCTTCATCGCAGTGTCGAGCTCGGGGCCGACCCGGGACGTGTCGCCGACGGCGAGACCTGGCACGAGGCCGGCGCCCGGTTGGGGAAGACCGACGGTGGCGCCGAGCAGTCCGCGCCGCAGGCCCGAGGCGACGGCGGCGGCCCCCGATGCGGGCGCGACGACCTCCAGGCTGCGCGCCGCGACGACCAGCACGGCCCGATCGCCCGGCTGGGCCGGGTAGGTTGTGCCGTTCACGAGCACCGAAGAGCCCACCTCCAGCGCGGCGAGCCGGTCGACGTCGCCGGGACGGATGCGCACGACCACTTCGACGTGCACGTCGGTGGCCACCGGGCCCGCGGCGATCCGCGTCGCGAGCGCGTCGAAGGCGAGTTCACCGGTGGCGCGGCGCTCGACCTTTCCGACGACGTCCGCGGTGATGGCGACGGCACGKCCGCCGTCGAGCGCCATCGCGTCGAGAGCCGACCGGGAGGGCTGCGCAAGGGCGACGTGGGATGCCGCGGCCGCCGCGGCGGCGAGGGTCAGCACCGCGATGATCCCGATGCGAGTGCGCGGACGGCGCAGGACGAGCACGCCGACACCCGCGAGGGCGATCGCCCAGCAGCTCCAGGCCACGGCAGGGGCGATTCCGGGTGTCAGCGTGGTCGCCGCGGCCACCGCCCACGCGACGGCCGCGACCGGAACCAGCCGGAATCGAGCGGCGCGGCGGATCACACCGTGACCAGCGCTCGCAACGACTCGAGCATCTTGTCGCCGAACCCCGGCACGGCCAGGAGGTCCTCCACCGTCGTGAACCGACCGTTCGCCTCGCGCCATTCGATGATCCGGGCGGCGAGCGCCGGGCCGATCCGGGGCAGGGTGTCGAGCGCCGCTTCATCGGCGGTGTTGAGGTTGACCCGGCCGTCCCCTGCCGCCGCCTGCTGTTCCGCGGGTGCGGCGCCGATCACCGGCACGACCAGCTGCTCGCCATCGCTCAGCGGTCGCGCGAGATTCACCGCCTCGTCGTCGGCATCGTCCCGGAAGCCCTCGGCCGCGGCGATCGCATCGAGGACACGGGCCCCCGCGTCCAGGATGTAGAGCCCTGGTGCGTTGACCGCCCCGGAGACGTGCACGTACAGGAC
>NZ_JBFUFC010000064.1:0-18272 GCF_056403635.1 Microbacterium sp. P2_F9
GGCATCCACGGATTGCGACTGCCCATCGATCCAACCGAAGCACAGCGCGACATCGAGAGCCTCGGCGTAGGTGATCCCTGGCCGGGTCGTCGCCTTCTTCCGCAGCCGCAGTCGAACCCCGCCCGGGTCTGGGTCCGCGGTCAACCAGGCTTCCCAGTCCGCAACCGTGTCCACGTGCAGCTCGGGTTTGTCCGCGTGGTTGACCATGACGGGAGGATAGCCCGTGCCACCGACCCGGGTCAGAGCTGACGCCGGAGGCGCTCGGCCTGGCGCAGCAGGTACTGCTGTTCGAGAGTGCTGGTCGCACGGCGGGCGGCCTCCGCATACGCGGATGCCGCGGCATCCGTCTCCCCCACCCTCTCCTGCAGGTAGGCGAGTGCGGCGTGGTAGCGGGGCACGTCATCGTTCACGGCGTGCAGGGCGGCGAGTCCGGCTTGCGGCCCGTCTGCCTCGCCGCTCGCGACCGCACGACTGAGGCGGATGATCGGTGAGTCCCCGAGGACGAGAAGCTCGTCGTACCATTCCACGATCTGCACCCAGTCGGTCTCAGCGGCAGTCGGCGCATCCGCGTGCAGCGCCGCAATGGCGGCCTGCGCCTGGTACTGCCCCAGCCGGTCGCGGGCGAGCGCCGCCTGCAGGATGTCGACTCCTTCAGCGATCGAGCCCACGTCCCACCGAGTGCGGTCCTGCTCGGCGAGCGGCACGAGTCGTCCGTCGATCACGCGGGCGGGCCTCCGAGCGTGGGTCAGCAGCATGAGGGCGAGCAGCCCGCGAACCTCCGGCTCGTCGGCGAGTGCTGCGAGCTGCCGCATCACGCGGATCGCTTCGGCGGCGAGGTCGAGCTCACCGGAGTAGCCCTCGTTGAACACCACGTAGAGCACGCGCAGCACCCGCGACAAGTCACCCGGCTGATCCAACGGAATGCCGACAAGCCGCTGCTTCGCACGACTGATGCGCTGCGCCATCGTCGCCTCGGGCACGAGGAAGGCATCCGCGATCTGCCGCGTCGTCAGACCCGCGACCGCGCGCAGCGTGAGTGCGACGGCCGACGCCGAGGTGAGGACAGGATGCGCGCACAGGAAGTAGAGCGCGAGCGTGTCGTCGCGCTGCGGCACGGGACCGGACACGAGTTCTGTCGCAAGCCGCTCCTGCCGGGCAGTACGCGCCACGTCGCTGCGCACCTGGTCGAGGAACGCGCGCCACGCGACCGTGACGAGCCACGCGCGAATGTCACGAACCCCCTCGAGATCCGATCGCTCGAGTGCGCGCACGAGGGCGGCCTGAACGGCATCCTCGGCCGACGCGAAGTCCGCGCCGCGCCGAACGAGGATGCCGACCACCTCCGGGATCGTACGGCGCAGGGCCGCCGCGTCCACCTGTGTCACCCCAGGTCTGCCGGCGGCGCTCCCATCACCTCACGCAGTTCCAGCCATTCACCGAGAGGCGTGCCGCCTGCCCACGGCGCAGCCGACAACTCCGAGGCGATCTCCAGAGCCCGTCCGTACGAGTCGACCTCGACGAGCATCCAGCCCGCAATGAGGTCCTTCGTCTCGGCGAAGGGACCGTCGACGACGGGCGGGCGCCCCTCGCCGTCGAAGCGGACCCATGCGCCGTCCATCGAGAGCCCCTCCGAGGAGACCAGCTTCCCCGACGTGATGAGCCGCTTCTCCATGTCCAGCATGTACTGCACGTGCGCCGTCCACTCATCGGGCGCGAGCTGATCCATCGCGACAGAATTCACCGCGGGACGTCCGCCGCGGTAGTGCTTGAGCATCAGATACTTGGCCATGTCAGCTTCCAGTCCCGTGCGGCCCATTCTGACCGCTTCATAAGGAGGACGGAACCGGAAGAGCGATCTCGACACCCCGCCGGAAAGTTCTCAGGCAAACAGTCCCGCCGAACCCATCACATGATCAGGTTCCAGTCGAATCACGACGCGCCGCGGGTTCACGCGAGGCTGCCGGTAACGCTGCGCGTAGAGCGCGACGGCGTGGTCCACCGCGGCTGGGTCGCGTTCGATGATCGCCTCGCCCGCGATGCTGAGCCACTGCGGGCCCGATACCTGCGCCACCGTCGCCCTCGCGTCGCGCTCGATGTTGCGCACCTTCTGGCTGCCATCGCTCGTGATGATGCGCACGATCCCCTGATCGACCGTGTAGCCGACCGCGACGACATGAATGCCGCCGTTGCGCCCGATCGTGGAGAGAGTCGCGAGGTGGTAATCCGAGACGAACCGGTGCCCATCGTCGGTGAGCGAGTCGATCGATGCCATGGTTCCATCCTGCCCTCCAGGCATACGAACTCCCGACCGTCGACGACGTCGAACGGACTCCGCGTATCAGACCGCGTACTCGCCCCTCTTCTCAACTGGTCCGTCACTCGCGGGTCAGGGGCCGCTCCTCGAGCGGCGAGAAGGGAAACATCATGGCGCTGAATACCAGTCTCATCGCGATCATCGCGCGGAGGCACCCGCAGATCTGGGAGATCGTCGGTGGCGGGCCAGGCGGCGGCATCCGCAGCCGCGCCGAGGCGGTCGCCCTCAACCCCCAGCCGCTCCCGCCGGCCTTCCGGTACGGTGCTGCCGTAGGCCACCAGGTCGTGCAGACCGCCTTAACGGCCCACCTGCTGAAGATCGCGTTCGAGCCCGGTGACGACATCTGCCCGCCGCCGCGCCACCTGCCGCCGATCCCGTTCCCGTGGCCGCCGGAGCCCTACCCGTGGCGCACCGCCGACGATGACTTCGACGTCGACTACGCGCTCGGGCTGGCCGTCACCCTGGAGGCGTCGGCGCACGCGTGGGGCCGACTGGACGGCGCAGAAGCGCTCGAGCGGCTGCACGACATCGCTCTGAAGACCGCGGCTGGGTCGGAGCGCGGCTGATCAGCAGGCGGACGGATGCCTCGACCCGGCCGCCGGGCCGGGGCATCCGTCCGCCCTCTGCACCACGGCCTCACTCGGTCGTGTCACCGGCCTCACGAGCACAGGCCCGGCGAGCGCCGACCACACCCGCATAGGCTGGAGGCATGCCCCGACTGCAGGCCGACGCCGATCCGATGCTCTGGGTTCCGGTGACCGACTCCCTCGGATTCGCGGGCCGCCGCCACCGCAAGGTGGCGATCCGAATGCTGCTCACCCAGGCGAACCTCGCGATGGGTCGCACGGACCGCCCAGGGAACGGATTCCTCGCCTGGAGCATGAGCCAGGCCGCGCCCTTCGTGATGAAGAAGGCGGCCGGGCGCGTGCTGGCCTGGGTCTGGAAGTCCGATCCCGACCTGCTCGTCGTGATGGCGCAAGTGCAGGAAGCGACACCGCAGGTGCGGACTGCGCGGGCCATGATGCCGATCGAGTACGACGACACCCAGGACTTCCGCAGCACGCATCTGGGGCTCGGSGAGAAGCTCGCGATGCCGCTGCCATCCGACTCGCGCACCCCGCCGTTCGCGACCTACACGTGGGACACCGGCACGCACTTCGTCGTCGTCACCGCGGTGTGCGCCGACCGGGAGCGCTTCGGCATCGTGATCAACGCCGTCGATGATCTGGCGCGGACGATGCGCCTCGTCGAGGACCTCGCCATCGGCGAAACGCCCGGGGTCCTTCGGATCGATCCGGCATGACAGGCACCGCTCGACCCACTGCGCACGGTCATTGAGCTCAGGGGTAGGCGCGATGCACGTGCCAGTCGTCCTCTCCCTTGTAGACATCGAAGACGAATGACTCCCCCGCCTCATCGGTGGCCTGGAATCTCCACCCGTAGAGCCCACGACGCTCGGACAGCGACGCGGACCAGATCGAGTCCCGCAGCCGCGTCGGGGTGTCGGTCACCCGCCACCTCCGCCCGCCGTAGACCATCCGCGCGGGGATGTCGTCGGCCATCCATAGCGTCAGTTCATGTTCTACTGCGACGTCGCTCATGAGTCGACAGTTTAGAACAAATCTTCTATGATCACCAGTGTGTTCTGGCGGCCGGGGAGAGGAGTCCGGTCGTGGGCAGCAGCAAACGCTATGCGCACCACTACGACCGGCTGATGGATAACCGGACGCTGGAGCGGATCGCGGCCGAGGGCCCCCTGCAGACGCTGACACCCAAGGAGCTGCGCGCGGATTCCCTGCCCGTGACCCGCGATCCTCTGCCCAAGGCGTGCAAGGCATGGGTGCGATTCGGACCCCGCGCCGTGCAGGTCGAAGCGATGGTCGTCGTCTGGAACGACCTTGCCTGCGGGATCCAATTCCAGGTCGGCGAGAACGAGCTGCGCTGCTGGGTGTGGTCGAACGCCGTCACCCCGCTGGAATGACCCCGGAGCGCAAGAGATACCGCACTAGTGCTCGTCGACGTCGACGAGCCAGCCCGCGTGCGAGCGGGCACGCCGCTCGGGTGGTGGATCGCCCGGGAGCTCCGCCGCAGACGGGTGCGGTGTGGTGACCTCGGATGCCGGCAGCCGCACGCCATTGGCCGGCATGAGGAGCGCCGTATCCGGAACGGGCACGACTTCGATCATGTAGCGCGACGGTCGCGAGCCCACGAACACGCCACTCCCGAGTTCACGCCCGACCAACGGCCACTCTTCACCATCCGATGGCATCACCGAATCAGGCGGGGCGCCGTAACCGGGTCGGCGCAGCGACCTGCGCTCGATCACCTCAGACGTGACCGCGTGCACCGCAACAACGCGACCGCGCACCCGATCGGCACGCTCCTCCTCATGGTGCGACTCGATCGCGTCGACCGTGGCGACCAGCGCCGGTCCGAACATGTCAGCCAAGGCCCGGCGCGGGTCACGCGCTTCAATACCGAAGTCGATCTCATCCCCGACGGCGAAAGCGTCACCGCAGCATTGCCACTCCCAACCCGAAAGCCAGACGCGTGTCATAGTGGCCACGCTAGTGCGACGCGCAGCTCGATGCGTCAGCCGAACGAGTTCAGAGCCCGCTGGTGCGCGGCGCTGTCGGCGCGCGTGGCATCGGTCATCAGCAGCGCGTTGTCCGTGACCTTGCGAAAGAACTCGCCATGGCACGGGATAGTCACGACCMTCGTCAGTCCGGCGCGCCAGGCACGGATGAGCGCGTCGAGATCCCGGTGCTCAGGTGACTCCGCCAGCCGTCGGCCCATCGATGACACGTGCTTGTCGGATCCTCGCTCAGACCACTCGAGATAGGACGGATCGTCGAACGCAACGTCACCGAACTCATCACGCCACGACGGCCCGAACAGCTCGCTGAGGATCTGAAGACGCTCCGGTGACCCGTTCGCGGTCTGGTGAAGCCGTTCGAATTGAGCCGGGTCCTGGTCCCGCCCGGCATGCTGCGCGATGGCATGCCACAGCCGCGGCCAGGCCCGCTCCCATGCGGCGCGTGTCGACTCGCTCAAGGCCGGTCGGTGCGCTGCCGGCGGATCGGCTAGCAGTGGTGGGAGGTCGTCATCGTCGAGGTGAAGGTCATGGGCCTCTCTGATCCACAGCAACTCCAGGAGGGAGCTTGGTCGGTCCTCGACGGTGATCGTCATCTCGTGTGGCCAAGGGTTGCCGGGAATCGGATTGACAGATCGCATCGATGCTCCTCTTCGGGGTCCACTTCATGATGCCCGCCTCGCGCCGCCGCGCAGCTGCATAACCGCCGCGTCCTGTGCTGAGGCGCCTTGACCCGACACGATGGTCGTCGCCGCTTCTTTCAGGTCAGGGTGTTCGAACCTGTACCCGGCCGCGGCGAGCGTCGCCGGCACCACCCATCGGCTCTTCAAGACGAGTTCGGGCTCGGTTCGCAGCAGCCACATCGCCGGCTCGAGCATCCATCTCCCGGCAGGGAGCCCGATCCGCATGCCGACCGTGGCACKCAACGTGCGCATCATTGTCCGGTTGTCGACGGGGTGCGGGCTGGCGATGTTCACCGGTCCGGCGATGTCGTCCCGATCGCGGAGGAACCGGATGGCCCCCACGACGTCGTCGATGTGCACCCAGCTGAACATCTGACGGCCCCGGGTGTCGTGCCACGACGAGCGACCACCGCCCGTCGGAGTCGGTCCGATGCCCCGGTAGCGGCGGTGCGGGAACCACCAGCCGTCTATCTGAGATCCCCCCAACCCGATGCGCGCGAGGGTGAGCAGCGTGTTCGCGGCGGGGCCGTCGCCGAGGACGATCGCCATCCGCAGTGCGACTCGGCGGGTGTGCGGCAGGTCGCCCTGAAAGAACTCGCGTTCCCAGTTCGTGGCGACATCGACGGAGAAGCCTTCACCGAGTTCGCCGGTGGTTTCGGTGTTCGGGCGATCGATCGCATGCCGGTAGATGGTCGCGGTCGAGGCGTTGAACCACACCGCAGGCGGAGCCGCGGCATCCGTCACCGCTTCGCGCAGCGCTCGCGTCGTATCGACGCGCGAGCGCAGGATCTCGTCGCGGTTGCGGTCGGTGTACCGGCAGTTCACCGACTTGCCGGCGAGGTTCACCAGCACGTCGGACCCGTCGATGGTCTGGGCGAGCCGAGCGGGCTCAGCCCACCTGACATCACCGGTGCGTCCAACCGTTCTCACCTCGTATCCGTCCGCGCTGAACGCCCGAACCACCGCCGCACCGACGAATCCGCTCGCACCGGCCACCACCGCGATCGGCCGACTCGACATCACACCGTCACCTCGGCGACGATGTCGAGCAGTTCGCGGAGCGGCCCGCGCAGCACCGGCACTCGGGTGAGCGGCAGCGAGAGTTTCACAAGCTTCAGGGCACCGTCCAGGAGCCGGCTGGTGCGCTGCTGACCCGGCGACTTGTCGTACACCCAGAACAGTGCGAGCAGCAGGTGAGCGAGGAGCAGCGCGGATGGGAGCCCCTCCCGGAATTCCTTCGGCACCGAGTTCTTCGCGCCCGCGACCGCGTCGCGGAACACCCCGAGGACGATGTCGCGGGCAGGGCTGGACTCGTCCGACAGCGGGTTCATCGAAGACCGCGGCGACATCGAGGCGGACAGGAACTCCGGCGCGAACCGGTGGTACGGCTCGAGCTGCGCCAGACCGGTGCGGAACACCACCCCGAGACGCTCCACGAAGTCGGTCGTTTCGGCAAGCAGCGGAGCGGCCGCATCCCGATGCGCGACCTGCACGTCGAGGTAGAGCTCCTGCACCAGGTCGTTCTTCGATGCGAAGTGATAGTTCGTGGTGCCGACCGAGACACCGGCCTCCTGCGCGATCAGCCGGATGGTGGTCGCGTCATACCCGCGCTCCCTGAACGACCTGAGCGCGACGCTTCGGATCAGCGCCCTCGTGCGCTCGCTCTTCGTCGGCGGGAGAACTTCAAAACTGGACATGTTCAGAAACTAGCAGAATCAAGCACCTTCAGCAGTGCAGAGCACCACGACCGTGTCCGTGAGACGCCGACGTGCTCGATTACCCTGGTTTCATCGACACTCTGACCGCTCTCCGCAGTCCCGCTCTGCTCAGCCGCGAGGTGCTCGCCGGGATCGTCACCACCCTCGCGCTGATCCCCGAGGTGATCTCGTTCTCGGTTATCGCGGGCGTCGACCCGAAAGTGAGCCTCATCGCGTCGGTGGTGCTGGCCCTCAGCATGTCGGTCCTGGGCGGACGAACCGCCATGGTCACGGCGGCCGCGGGCTCGGTCGCGCTCGTCGTCGCGCCGCTCGTGAAAGACCACGGCGTGGAATACCTTCTGCCGGCGGTCATCCTCGCGGGCATCGTGCAGATCGTCTTCGGAGTGCTCGGGCTCGCCCGACTCGCACGGTTCATCCCGCGGAGCGTCATGCTCGGGTTCGTCAATGCCCTCGGCATCCTGATCTTCATCGCACAGGTGCCGCACCTCATCGACGTGCCTTGGGTCGTCTACCCGCTCTTCGCGCTCGCGGTTGCGATCGTGCTGGTGCTTCCGCGCTTCACGAAAGCTGTGCCCTCACCGCTCGTGGCGATCGTCGTGGTCACCGCGGTCGTGATGATCGCCGGGCTCAGCGTGCCGAATGTCGGCGACGAAGGTGAGATCGGCGGCGCGCTGCCGGGCATCACTCCCCTGCTCGTGCCGCTGAATCTCGACACCCTGCAGCTCATCTGGCCGACGGCGCTCAGCGTCGCGTTCGTCGGGCTCATGGAGACGCTCCTCACCGCCAAGCTCGTCGACGACATCACCGACACCCGGTCGCACAAGAACCGCGAGTCGTGGGCGCTCGGCGTCGCGAACATCCTCGCCGGCCTCTACGGCGGCATCGCCGGCTGCGCCATGATCGGCCAGACGATCGTGAACGTGAAGATGGCCCGCGCGCGCACGCGCATCTCGACGTTCGTGGCGGGGCTCGCGCTGCTCGCGCTCGTCACACTGCTGAGCGATCTCATGGCGCAGATCCCGATGGCGGCGCTCGCGGCGGTGATGATGATCGTCGCCCTGACCACCATCGACTGGCACAGCGTGCGCCCGTCGACATTGCGACGGATGCCCCTGCCTGAGACTCTCGTGATGGTCGTGACGATCGTCGTGGTCGTCGCGACCGGCAACCTCGCGATCGGCGTGCTCGTCGGGGTCGTGCTGGCCATGGTGCTGTTCGCCCGTCGCGTCGCGCACGTCATCACGGTGGACCGCATCGTCGACGGGCCCGTCGCCCGATACGCGGTGCACGGCCCCCTGTTCTTCGGCAGCAGCAACGACCTGGTCGAGAGGTTCTCTTACGGGATCGACCCACCCCAGGTGGTGATCGACTTCAGCGACTCGCAGATCTGGGACGCGTCCAGCGTCGCCGCTCTCGACGCGGTCGTGACCAAGTATCAGCGCCACGACATCGACGCCGTCGTCGAAGGCCTCGATCAGCGCAGCGCCAGCTTCCACGGCCGCCTATCGGGCCACCTCGGCGGTGCCCCAGGGTGACGCATGGGTCGTGATTCCGTAGTCGCACAGCGACCACGGGACGACCGGAGTCAGTGGGACATCTGGTCGAGAGCCACGGTGGCGGCGAGGATCAGCGCGATGTCTTCACCAGAAGAGATCTCGACACCATAGGTGTCCCGAAGGCGCAGCCATCGCTTGGACACCTCCGCGATCTTCGCGTCGCCGCGCTCGAATTTGTACTCGTGATCGACGATGTTGCCCTGGATGCCGATCTCGCCGATGTCGTCAGCCTGCAGCGTGAAGCGCTCGCGCAGCGGGTTGATGAGGGCCTTCTTGATCGTGGCGTCGGGCTTGCCTGGACGCTCGATGGACATGGTGTCCCTGATCGCGACCTTGCGTTCCTGGACTTTGGCGACTTCATTGCCCGCAACGTCGCGGATCACGAGCGTGTCGCGAATGCGAGCGACTTTTCCGTCCACTTTGAACGCGCGTCGTCCGCCGTTGGTCTCGATCCAGAAGTCATCCCCGAACGACACGAGCTTCTCCCGCATCTGGTAGACCTCGACGTCTCCGCCGCCGCGCCGCTCCTCGCGCCGCTCTTGACGGCCCTCTCCTCGACGACCCAGAAGTGCCATGGTTCACCTTTCGCTCAGGATGCCTCGCACGGCCATCATGGCATCGCAGGAGTCAGGCCGTCGAGGCGATGGCTCCGTTGATCGCTTCCGCGTCGCTGTCGAGGAGCGACCTGTCGCGCTCCGCTGTCTCGGGAATGATCGTCCAGCCGTCTCCCTCGTAGCGAGGGATGACGTGAAGGTGGAAGTGGAAGACCGTCTGAAAGGCGACTTCGCCGTCACAGACGAAGATGTTGATCCCCTGGCAGCGCATGTCGGAGCGTCGCAAGGCTCGTGCCATGTCATGGCCTACCGACCAGACGTGGGCGCTCGTGACTCCATCGAGGTCTTCAAGACCGACCGCGTGCTCACGTGGCACAACCAGAAGATGCCCGGGCGTGACGGGGTTCAGGTCCATGAAAGCCACAACGGTCTCGTCCTCGTAGACCACACTTGCTTCGGCCTGCTGAGCCGCAATGGCGCAGAAGACGCATCCCTCGGGCGGCGGTGTCGTGCTCTGCGTCATACGGGCAATAGTGCCAGTCCGTCCGCCTCGGCACCTTTACGGAAGGACGCGGGCGCTGCGTCCCTCGAAGCTGACGATGTCGCCCACGTGCAGTTGCCGTCCGCGGCGGCGATCGACCTCGCCGTTCACGGTCACGTAGCCGTCGATAATGGCCTCTTTCGCGTTTCCGCCGGAGTCGAGGAGCCCAGCGAACTTCAGGAACTGCCCGAGGCGGATACCGTCACCACCGATCGGGACATCGTCGATCGGGGCCGGATTCATCATCCCCGAATGTTAGCCGAGCCGGGGGCCGCGGCGAGCGGTTCGGGGTTGCGCACCAATCCCGCGAGTACGAGAGCCACCGCAGGCACGAGCAGGCAGACGGCGATCGCAACCCGCAGCCCGGCCCATTCGGCCATGGCTCCCACCAGCAGCGGCGAGGCGAGAACGCCCAGTCGCATCACGGTCGATGCGGCGGCGAGGCCAGCGCCGACGTCGAGGCCAGGGGCGCGCTCGGCGGCATCCATGGCGAGCGGGATCATCGGGGCGATCCCCAGTCCGAGGATGCCGAGTCCGACTGCGACAACCCACGTCTCCGGCGCGAAGACGGCTGTGAGCAATCCGACGAAGGCCGCGACCGAGCCGACCCGAAGAGTGCCCACCGACCCGATCCGGTCGACGAGGGCGTCAGAGGTGAATCTGCCCAGGGTGAGAGCACCCATCAATGCGACGAAGGGGATCGCCGCTTCGGCCACGGTGGCACCGGTTTCGGCGACCACGTACACCCCGCCCCAGGTGGAACCCACATCCTCGAGGAAGCCGCCGATGGCGGCGATGGCGCACGCCGCAATGAGGATGCTGCTGAACCGACCACTCCGGTGAGACTCCGCCCGCACCTGCGACGCCGGCRGCGTAGGCAGGCGCACGAGCGAGAGCGCGCACAGACTGCCGACGATGATGAGGATTCCCATGATCGACAGATGGATCTCGATGGGCACCGCGAACAGCAGTGCAACGGCGCCGAGCAGAGCCCCGGCGATCGCCCCTGCACTCCATGCACCATGGAGTCCGTTGATGATCGATCGGCCCATCAGTCGCTGGATCGCAAGCCCGTGGGCGTTATTGCCGACGTCCCCTGTCGCATCCCCGAACCCGATGGCGAACAGCACCACCCCGAGAATGACCGGCCCGCCCACAAAGCCGGCCACCACCAGCAAGACGCCGAGAAGCGCGGACGACGTCACAGCCACCGGCACAGCCCCCAGACGTGCGACCAGCCGACCCGCGACGATACTTCCCACCACCGAGCCCACGGGGCCGCACGCCACCATCAGACCGAACGTCAACTCGCTGAGGTCGAACCGGTCGTTCAGCTCCGGGTACCGGGTCACGATCGACGCGAACACCAACGCGTTCGCGATGAAGAGCATCGCCACCCCGAGACGCGCGGCGGACACTCGCCCGAGAACCGCCGACGAGTTCATCATGGGCCTCCAACTGACCACGGCATGCCACCACCTGTTGTGGCCCGTAAACGGAAGAAGGACATTCCAGCTCCCCGATCGGGGCGGTAGGAATGTCCTTCTGACCAGCGATTTGAGTGGACCTGAGGGGATTCGAACCCCTGACCCCCTGCATGCCATGCAGGTGCGCTACCAGCTGCGCCACAGGCCCAATTCGCCGACCCCGGCAAGCCGAGGCAACCCCACTAGATTACTACATCTCAGGCGTTCCGCCGAACCGAGGGACTATTCCGCCTGTGCCCTGGCGGGCAGTTCGATCGGAACGACCGGGCAGTCCTTCCAGAGGCGCTCGAGCCCGTAGAAGACCCGCTCCTGCTCGTGGAAGACGTGCACGACGAGATCACCGAAGTCGAGGAGGATCCAGCGGGCCTCATTGCGCCCTTCGCGCCGCAGACGCTTGAACCCGGCCTCGAGCAGTCTGTCCTCGATCTCGTCGGCGATCGCCGCGACATTGCGCTCGCTGCGCCCGGTGACGAGCAGGAAGATGTCCACGAGCGGAAGCGGAAGCGAGACGTCCAGCCCGATGAGGTCCTCGCCGCCCTTGGAGTCGGCGGCGGCGGCCGCGATCTGCATCATACGGATGCCGGAATCGGTGGCAGTCATCAGAACACTCCAGTCGCGAACGCGAGGATCAGGACGCCGACAAGGGCGAGGGCGAGGACGCCGGCGGTGATCGCGAGAGTCATCATGAGCTTCCCGCCCTTCTCCGGCGTCGGGGGCTTGATGATCTCACCAGGCTGCTTGACCGTGCTGATGGCGGCGCTCGCCGCGATCGGCGTCGGGGAGGAGTGCGCGGGCAGCTCCTTGTCCACGAGCACCGCATCCGCTTCCTTGCCATCGGCGACGCCGGGGGCATGCCCGAGCGAACCAAGCCCCTCAGGCAGATTCAGCGTGCCGGTGATCATCACTTCGCCTGTCGCGGTGAGCGGCGCCATCATGGGCGACACATCCGGCGACTGGGAGAGGATCAGCGCGCTGGGGGCCGAGCCGGAGCCGTTCGCGGACCGCGTGATGAGGTCGTCGAACGAGGAGGACGCCAGGTCGGAGTGCGCGGCGTCGCCCGCGAGCAGCGCGGCGCCGAACCCCGGGTTGACCGTGGCCCGCTCGGGCTCAGGCTCAGGCTCAGGCTCAGGCTCAGGCTCAGGCTCAGGCTCAGGCTCAGGCTCAGGCTCGGCCTGCGGCTCGCTCTCCTCGACCACGTCGATCGTCGGAGCGGCCTCATCGAGCTCGGCGACGACATCGGGCTCGTCGACTGGGTCGGCATGCTCTTCGGCTGCGGGTTCGGATTCCTCCGGGGCCTCGGGCTCCTCGACCACGGCGAGGACGCCGAGCTCCTCGAGGGGCGACGGCGTGGCCGGCTCTTCCGCATCTGCCGTGGACTCGGCATCCATCGTCTCGGATTCCTGGTGCGCAGCGGTGTACGCGGCGGCGACTTCGGGGGTGATGACGGGGACGGATGCCGTGCGGATGCGCTCCTGCTGGCGTGCCTGCCTGCGGGTCAGCGGTGAGACACCGAGGTCGACCTCGAAGTCCGGGCCGGGGGGCTCGGGCAGGACGATCGGCTCGGCCGCTCGCGCCAGCTGGGCCGGCGGTGTCACCGCAGGGGCGTCGGAATCGGGCTGTGCGTGCTGGGCGGCGGCCGCCGCGGCCTCGGCAGGGAGGATCACCGGGGTCGCACCGGTGTTGCGGATCTCCCGCATCTGCTTTCGGGTCAGCGGCGGAGTTTCGGGTTGCTCGGTTGTGCTCATTCCTCGCTCCGATAGAGGTGGTGCTTCGCAATGTATTGGACCACGCCGTCGGGTACGAGGTACCACACGGGGTTTCCACGCCGGACTCGGTCGCGGCAGTCGGTCGATGAGATGGCGAGTGCGGGGACTTCGAGTTGGCTGACGTCTTCGCTGGGCAGCCCGTCGGTGCTCAGCACGTGGCCCGGACGGGACACGGCGACGAAGTGCGCGAGGCTCCAGAGTTCGTCGTGATCGCGCCAGCTGAGGATCTGCGCGAGAGCGTCGGCTCCGGTGATGAAGAACAGATCCGCATCGGGACGCTCGGTCTTCAGCTCGCGCAGCGTGTCGATCGTGTAGGTGGCGCCGGCGCGGTCGATGTCGACTCGACTGACCGTGAAGCGGGGATTCGATGCTGTCGCGATCACGGTCATGAGGTACCGGTGCTCGCCCAGCGTGACCTTGTTCTTCTGCCACGGCTGCCCGGTGGGGACGAAGATCACCTCGTCGAGGTCGAACGACTGAGCCACTTCGCTGGCTGCCACCAGGTGACCATGATGAATGGGATCGAACGTCCCACCCATGACCCCGATTCTCGGAGTTCGCGTCACCGACATGCGGTGGGCCTAGTGGCCGTGCCCCGCCTGCTGCACGTCGTTCGCGTGGGCACGGGCGTATGCCTCGGCCTTGTGGCTGTGGCGGTTCGCCACGTTGCGGTACGAGAGGGTGACGAGCGAGAGGGCGATGAACGCCACCAGCGCAAAGAGCCCGTATCCGATGGTCTCGAGAGCGATATTGCCGTGCTCGGACTCCTCGGCGGCGAAGGCGATGAGCGTGGTGAAGGTCATGCGGACTCCGTTTCGGGTGTGCGGCCGGGTTCGGACGCGAACCCCAGTCTATGCCGTCAGCGACGGACCTGCCCTGATCCCCGCGCCAGCCACTTGGTGCTGGTGAGTTCGGTCAGCCCCATCGGACCGCGCGCGTGCAGCTTCTGCGTCGAGATGCCCACCTCGGCGCCGAAGCCGAATTCGGAGCCATCGGTGAACCGCGTCGAGGCGTTGACCATGACGACAGCCGAGTCGACTTCGGCGAGGAAGCGCTCGGCGTTGCCGGCGTCCTCGGTGATGATCGATTCGGTGTGGTGGGTCGAATACCGGCGGATGTGGGCCAGGGCCTCATCGAGGTCGTCGACCACGCGGATCGCGATGTCGAGGCTGAGGTACTCGGTCTCCCAGTCGTCCGCGGTGGCGGGCACGACGTCCGGGACGAGCGCTGCGACCGCGGCGTCGCCGTGCAGCGTCACGCCCTGCTCGCGCAGCGCCGCAGCGACCGGCGGAATGAGCCGGGTCGCGGCATCCCGATGCACCAGCACCGTCTCCACCGCGTTGCACACACTCGGACGCTGGACTTTCGCGTTCACGACAATGTCGCGCGCCCAGTCGAGCGGTGCGGTCGCGTCGAGGACGATGTGCACGACACCGGCGCCCGTCTCGATCACGGGGACGGATGACTCGGTGACGACCGTCTCGATCAGCTGGGCGCTGCCCCGCGGCACGAGGACGTCCACGAGACCCCGCGCCTGCATGAGCGCTTTGGCGCCATCCCGCCCGAAGTCGTCGACCGTCTGGATGGCCTCCGGGTTGAGCCCACGGCTCGCCAGCGCTCCGCGCATGGTGCGTACCAGCGCGGCGTTGGTGAGCTCGGCAGCCGAGCCACCCCGGAGCACGACGGCGTTGCCGGAGCGCAACGCCAGCGCGGCGATGTCGACCGTCACGTTGGGTCTGGCCTCGTAGATCGACCCGACCACRCCGAACGGCACCGAGACCTTGGTCAGCTCCACGCCGTTCGGGAGGGTCCGCTCGTCGAGGACGCGCCCGACCGGGTCGGGCAGCGCTGCGATCGCCCGAACAGCCTCGGCCAGGGCGCCGACCCGGGGCTTGTCGAGGCGCAGCCGATCCTGCAGCGCCTCGGAGAGTCCCGTCGCGCGGCCACGTTCGAGGTCTTCGGCGTTCGCCGCGACGATCTCGGGTGCGGCCTCCTCGATGGCGGCGGCGATGGCCAGCAGCGCATCGCGCTTGTCCACGTCGCCGAGCAGCGCGACCTCACGGGAGGCATCCTTGGCGAGAAGCAGACGTTCCGCAGCCGTGGTCGCGATCGAGGTCATCAGCCCAGCTTATCGGCGTCCACGAGGCCGGTCGCGGACCGGATCGGGCCCGTGTGCGCATGGGTGACCGGCGCAGGATTCGGGTCGAACCACGTGCCGATCTCCGCGCCATTCAGGGCGGGTCCGACGAGATCCGCACTCGTGACGAGGACAGCGACTCCGGATGCCGCGGCCAGCCGCGCAGCGGAGACCTTCGTCGCCGCTCCCCCGGTGCCGACGCTGTTGACGACCACTGAGCCGAACTCGAATCCGGCGAGGTCGTCGCCGAACTCGACGCGGGTGATCGGAAGCGCGCCGGGCTCGTCCGGCGGCCGAGTGTAGAGGCATTCGATGTCGCTCAGCAGCACGAGCGCGTCGGCGCCGATGAGCTGCGCCACGAGCGCGGCCAGCCGGTCGTTGTCGCCGAAGCGGATCTCGTGGGTGGCGACGGTGTCGTTCTCGTTGACGATCGGGAGGATCCGAAGGCCCAGCAGCCGCTCCATCGCCCGTGCCGCATTGGAGCGGTGCATCGGGTTCTCGAGGTCGCCGGCCGTCAGCAGCACCTGTCCGGCGACGATCCGGAAGGGGCGCAGGGCCTCCTGATAGCGGTAGATGAGCACGTTCTGGCCCACCGCGGCCGCCGCCTGCTGGGTCGCCAGATCGCTCGGCCGCTCGGCGAGCAGGAGGTACGGCATCCCGGTCGCGATGGCGCCGGACGACACCAGCACGACCTCGGTGCCGCGCGCGTGCGCGGCCGCGAGCGCCTCGACGATCGGCGGGATCTTGTGGGCGTTCTCACCGCTGATCGAGGACGAGCCGACCTTCACGACGATGCGACGAGCACCGGCGAGCTCGGTGCGGTCGAAGACGCTCACTCCGATGGCTCCTCGTCGATCCACGTTCCCGCGGCACGCCGCTCGGCTTCGAGCTCGGCGCGTGCCAGAGCCTTGGCGTCCATGAGGTCGTGATAGTGGTCGCGGCGCTCCGCGGTCGTACGACGCCCATTGGGGTCGATGCGCGGGTCGGTGCCACGCGGCGCGGTCATGAGCTCGGCCGTGGAGGAGAGCGACGGATCCCAGTCGAAGACGACGCCGTCGCCCTCGCCGATGACGACGGTCGCCCCGGGGGTCGCGCCGGCGCGGAACAGGCCGTCCTCGATGCCCAGCTTGGCGAGTCGATCGGCAAGGTAGCCGACCGCCTCGTCGTTCTTGAAGTCGGTCTGCTGCACCCAGCGCACCGGCTTCTCGCCGACGATGCGGTAGATGTCGCCGTACGTGCCGCCCTCGACCCGGATGTGGAAGTCCTTCTCCGCGCCCCTCGGGCGGATGACGATGCGCTCCGGCGCCGGCTTGGCGGCCGCGGCGATGCGCTCCTGGGACACGACCTCGGCCAGCGCGAAGTTGAGCTGCCGCAGGCCCTGGTGGCTGACCGTGGAGATCTCGAACACGCGGTAGCCGCGCGCCTCGAGGTCGGGACGCACCAGCTCGGCGAGTTCGGCGGCCTCCGGCACATCGATCTTGTTGAGCGCGATGATCTGGGGGCGCTCGAGCAGCGGGGTCTGACCCTCGGGCACCGGGTAGGCGGCGAGTTCGGCCAGGATCACATCGAGATCGCTCAGCGGGTCGCGCCCCGGCTCGAGGGTCGCGCAGTCGAGCACGTGGACGAGCGCCGTGCAGCGTTCGACATGCCGGAGGAACTCGAGGCCGAGCCCTTTGCCCTCGCTTGCGCCCTCGATGAGTCCTGGGACGTCGGCGATCGTGTAGCGGATGTCGCCGGCCTGGACCACCCCGAGGTTCGGGTGCAGCGTCGTGAACGGGTAGTCGGCGATCTTCGGCCGAGCGGCCGAGACCGCGGCGACGAGGCTGGACTTGCCGGCCGACGGGTAGCCGACCAGGGCCACGTCGGCGACGGTCTTCAGCTCGAGGAGGACGTCGCCTTCCCAACCGGGGGTGCCGAGCAGTGCGAAGCCGGGCGCCTTGCGCTTCTGCGAGGCCAGCACGGCGTTGCCGAGGCCGCCGATGCCGCCGGGTGCGACGACGAAGCGGATGCCGGGCTCGACGAGGTCGATCAGCGTCTCGCCGTCGGTGTCCTTGACGACGGTGCCGACCGGCACGGCGAGTTCGAGAGACTCTCCGGCCGCGCCGGAGCGATGGTCGCCCATTCCGAATCCACCGTTGCCGGCCTTGCGGTGCGGCGAGTGGTGGTACGACAGCAGCGTCGTCACCTGGGGATCGGACACCAGGACGATCTCGCCGCCGTGGCCGCCGTTGCCGCCATCGGGCCCGGCGAGCGGCTTGAACTTCTCGCGACGCACGGAGACGCATCCGTCCCCGCCCTTTCCGGCGCGCAGGTGAAGAGTGACTTGGTCGACGAAGGTGACCATGGGGTCTCTTTCCTGTGGTTCGTGCGGCGAAAACAAGACGAGGGGCGAGCCGAAGCCCGCCCCTCGCGAAATGTGTGTGCGAGCCTCGGACTACTCCGCGACCGCGACGATGTTGACGACCTTGCGGCCGCCCTTCTGGCCGAACTCGACCGCGCCTGCCTCGAGGGCGAACAGCGTGTCGTCGCCACCACGGCCGACGTTGGCGCCGGGGTGGAAGTGGGTGCCGCGCTGACGGACGATGATCTCGCCGGCGAGGACCTTCTGTCCGCCGAAGCGCTTCACGCCCAGTCGCTGAGCGTTGGAATCACGACCGTTGCGGGTGGAGCTTGCGCCCTTTTTGTGTGCCATCTCTGCGTCTCTTCCTGGACTACTTGATTCCGGTGACCTTGACGCGCGTGAGGTCCTGACGGTGGCCCTGGCGCTTCTTGTAGCCGGTCTTGTTCTTGAACTTCTGGATCACGATCTTGGGACCGCGCTCCTCGCCGAGAACCTCGGCGGTGACGGTGACCTTGGCGAGCTTGTCGGCGTCGGTCGTGACGGCGTCGCCGTCCACGAACAGCACCGCGGGGAGCTCGATCT
>NZ_JBFUFC010000065.1:0-18271 GCF_056403635.1 Microbacterium sp. P2_F9
CCCGCACATAGCGCCGAGAATCGGAGGTGTTCGGCTCGGCCTCCAGATACTCTCGCACGGATCGCGTGAACAGCCGGCTGAGATGCGTGGACACATTGATCTTGGTCATGCCTGCGACGATCGCGGCCGTGATGTCGGCATCCGCGACCCCTGACGAACCGTGCAGCACCAGGGGAACCGGCACCGCGGCGTGGAGCCGTGCGATCAGCTCCAGATCGAGACGTGCCGTGCGATCGGCCATCGCATGAGAGGACCCGACGGCGACGGCCAGGGCGTCGACACMGGTCGCCTTCACGAACTCTCGCGCCTCATCAGGGTCGGTCCGCACTCCGGGAGCGTGGGCGCCGTCCTTGCCGCCGATCATTCCGAGCTCGCCCTCCACGAACAGGCCGGCAGCATGTGCGCGCCGGGCCACCCGGGCGGTGACCGCGACGTTGTCGGGATAGTCCAGGGCGCCCCCGTCGAACATCAGCGAGCTGAATCCCAGGGCGATGGCCTCATCAGCGATGTCTTCGCGATCGGCGTGGTCCAGATGCACCGACACCGGGGCGGCGGCGCGCCGGGCGATCGCGAGCGTCGCGAGGGCGATCGGCTCAAGGCCACCGTGGAAGTCGGCGCAGTTCTGCGAGACCTGCAGGACGACGGGCAGGCCGGCACGATCGGCGGCATCGACGAACGCCTCCGCGGTCTCGATGTGGATGACATTGAACGCCGCCAGCCCGATGCGGTCGGCGGCGGCTGCCGCCACCAGGTCACGTGTGGATGCGAGGGGCATCAGGTCTCCGAGGTCGAAATCAGTGCCGCAACGGTGTGGTCGCGGGCTGCTGTGTGCCGGGGCGCCTCCGACTCCTTCGGCTGGAACAGGACGACATCAGCCAGCAGCGCGGTGTGGCGAGGGGAGATTTCGCCGGCCGTCGGCATCAGCACGGCGGCCGCGGACCACGCTGTTGCCACGCGCACGAGGGTGTCGAGGGTGGTTTCGCCGAGGCTGAGGTGGGCGGCGACCGCGGCCACGGCAGCGTCACCCGCGCCGGTCGGGTTCCCGACCAGTGCATAGGGCAGGCGCGCGCCGATCGGATGCC
The DNA here is from genome assembly GCF_056403635.1 of Microbacterium sp. P2_F9. Lineage (NCBI taxonomy): Bacteria > Bacillati > Actinomycetota > Actinomycetes > Micrococcales > Microbacteriaceae > Microbacterium > Microbacterium sp. P2_F9. Next base: position 1,083 of record NZ_JBFUFC010000065.1, read on the forward strand.
TCGGATCGGCCCGGGACACGGCGAACATGCCGTCCGCGCCCAGCGACACGAGCACCGTGCCCGCGCCCAGTTCGAGCAGAGTATGTGCGCCGCGGAGAGGATCGCTCTCACCTGTCGCCTCGCGGAGTTCACCGGCGTTCGGCTTCACGATGTCCGCGCCGGCACGGGCGGCGGCGAGCAGTGCCGGCCCGGAGGTGTCGACGATGGCCGGGATGCCTCGCTCGCGCGCGAACGCGACGAGCCGCGGGTACAGATCCTCCGGAGCCCCAGGGGGGAGACTCCCCGACACCGCCATCACCGTGGCGTCGGCAAGCGCATCCTCAACGACCGCGAGCAGTTCGTCCCAGTCGCCGTCGGTCAGTGGTTCGCCGACCTCATTGAGGATCGTCGTGGTCCCGTCRGCCTCGACGATCGCGGCGGTCTGCCGTGTCGATGTCGAGCAGCTGACGAGCCGGCGGGGGATGGCGCTCTCGGCGAGGTCTTGGGCGAACACTTCGCCGACGGCACCACCGACCGGTGCGACCGCGAGTACGTCGAAACCCTGCTGGGCGGCGACACGGGCGACATTGACGCCCTTGCCACCGGCTCGCCTGACGGCCGTCGGCACCCGGTGGGATTCACCCGGCGAGAGGTCCGGGAGTGTCCACGTCATGTCCAAGGCGGGGTTCGGTGTGACGGTGACGATCACGATGGCATCGCAGTGACCGCGATGCCGGACATCTGGGCGGCGAGATCCCGGGCAAGCAGCGCCGCTCCCAGCAGCCCGGCGTTCTCGCCGACCTCCGCGCGAAGCAGCAGCGGGCGCCGGTGGAAGCTCAGCAGCGCGTCGACTTGCCGCCTGACCGGTTCGAGGAGAGTGTCGCCGGCCTCCGCCAAGCCGCCGCCCAGCACGACCGCCTGTGGAGCGAGAGTGGCGACCAGGTGAGCGATGGCAGCGGCGAGAGCGGTAGCCGCCGCGTCCCACACTGCCGCGGCATCCGGGTCTCCGGCCGCCGCGCGAGCCACCACTTCTCTCGTGCCCGTGATGGTGCGTCCGGTCCGGGCTGTGTAGCGACGGACGATCGCACCCCCGGCCGCCACCGTCTCGAGGCAGCCTCGGGCACCGCAGGGGCAGAGTTCGCCCTGGGGATCGACGCAGGCGTGTCCGATCTCACCCGCGTAACCGCCGCCGAGGTGGACCCGCCCGTCGATGATCAGCGTGGCTGACACGCCGGTGCCGATCACGATGACGACCGCGTCGCTGAAGGGCCGAGCCGCGCCGAGGCGATGCTCGACCGTGCCCGCTGCCCGCACGTCGTGGATGAATGCAACGGGGAGCTGAAGAGCGCTCTGGGCGATGGCACGCACCGGCGCGTCACGCCAGCCGAGATTGCTCGAGTAGACGCCGACGCCGGCCGCCTCGTCGACGATCCCCGGTGCTGCGAGTCCTGCCGCGACCGGATGCACATCGGGAAATGCATCCATGAGTTCGCCGGCGATGACGGCGAGTCGCGCTCCGATGACTTCGGCCGGCGAGGTCTCGTCTCGTGGAGTCGGTGAGCGGTTCAGTCCGAGCATGGACCCGGACCCGTCGAAGAGTGCCGCTTTGATGTCCGTGCCACCGACGTCGAACGCGACCACGGGAGCACCACGATCGAGGGTCTGTGGGCGTCGTGACGCGGCATCCGTGGTCGTCATGGTGTGAGGATGACAGATCGGGTCAGGTTGCGCGGTTCATCGGGGTTGAGGCCCTTCGCGCGCGCCCGCGCGAGGGCGACGCGCTGAGCGCGGATCAGGTCGGCGAGCGGATCGATGCCGCGGGTCTCGGCGCGAGCGCCGGTCGCGGTGATGTCGTCGATGAGCCCCTCCGGCGGGACGCCGAAGTGCCACGTGACTCGACCTGGCGCGGCGATGCTGATCGGTCCGTGGCGGTACTCCATCGCGGGGTACGACTCGGTCCAGGACTGGGACGCCTCGCGCATCTTGAGTGCGGCCTCGTGCGCCAGGCCGATCGTCCATCCGCTGCCCAGAAACGTGTACTGCTCGGCGTCGACGAGCTCCGGGTCGAGCTCTTCGCCGATGGCTCGCTCGGCGTCGGCGATGGCTGCGTCGAGGCTCTGCCCGAGCGACGCGCGGAAGAGGGTGAGGGCAGACGTCGCGAAGCGTGTCTGCACCACGGACTGCTCGTCGGCGAACGGCAGCGCGATCGTGTCGTCCACCAGGTCCACCAGCGGCGAGGTCGGGTCACCGACGACGCCGATGGTGCGAACTCTGCCTCGCAGTCGTTCGACCAGTTCGATGACCTCGGTCGTCGTCCCCGAGCGCGTCAGCGCGACGACGGCGTCATAGCGCCGATCGGTGAAGGCCTCCGACGCGGTGAAGGCGTCGGTCTCACCGAGTCCGGCCGCTTCCCGGAGCGTTGCATAGGCCTGCGCCATGAACCACGAGGTGCCGCATCCGACCACCGCGATCCGCGCGCCGACAGCGGGGAGCAGCGCCTGCTCGGTGCGCATCTCGACGGCGCGGGCCCAGGTTGCGGGCTGCGAGAGGATCTCGGCGGCCATGTGTTCGGTACGCAGTGCGGCAGTCGATGCGTCCACGGGGGAGCCTTCCTCGATGCGGCTTCGTAGTTTCCGCGTGTCGTTTGCTGATGGATCTATGATTGCAAATGATTGATAAACATGTCAAACAGTCAGCAAACATCACCCTGACTCTCCCAACGGACTTCGTGGAAGCGGGGCGGACCTCTAGACCGCCGGCTCGGCGCTCCGATACTCTGACGCGCATCGGGGGGAGGCGCGGCCATGGTGCAGGCCCCCGCTGTCGGCCCGATCACCTTTGCGCGCGGCATCCGCAGTCAAGGATTCCTCGATTTCGCCGGCACGATGTGGCGCGAGCATGGCGATGTGTTCGAAGCGCACCTCGGGCCCCGTCGACTCGTGTTCGTCATGCACCCCGATGCCGTGGAGCAGGTCACAGTCTCGGGCCGTCAGCGGTACGAGAAGATGGGCAGCTATGACGCGGTCCGCCGATACCTGATCGGCGATGGACTGGTCGGCAGCACGGGGGACCTGTGGCGCCGTCAGCGAAAGCTGATGGCGCCGATGTTCACTCCGCGCGGCGTCGCCACCTACGCGGACGTGGTCATCAAGGACGCACTCCGCTTCGCGGAGCGGTGGGAAGGCCTCGCCGGCGAGGTGCAGGTCGACCTTGCCGAAGAGATGATGCTGATCACGGCGACGATCATCCTCAAGGCGATGTTCAGTTCCGAGACCCCGGAATCGATCAGCGAGATGAAGGGCGCAGTCGAGACGATGGTCGCCTTCGCCGACACCCAGATGGTGCCGCTGCGGGTGCCGGCCTGGATTCCGAGCGCACGAAACCGCCGCTATGGCGACGCTCGAGGTCTGGTGCATCGCTCCATCGAAGCCCTCATCAGCGAGCGCTTGGCGATGGACGAAGCGGATTGGCCGAGTGATCTGCTGTCGCGCCTGATGGCGGCCCGTGACCCCGACACCGGTGCGCCGATGGCGGAGCACCTGGTGCGCGATGAAGCGATCACAATGTTCTTCGCCGGTCACGAGACCACAGCGCGGACGATGACCGCCGCCTGGTACGCGCTCGCGTCGAACCCCGATGTGGCAGATCGCCTCCATGAGGAGCTGGATGAGGTGCTCGGCCGCCGCGTCCCCACGCTGGACGACCTGCACGGTCTGCCGTACACCCTGCGCGTCGTCAAAGAGGTGCTGCGGCTCTATCCGGCCGCGCCGTTCTATGCCCGAGACGCCATCGAAGACGACCGGATCGCCGGGTTCGACATCCCGGCGGGATCCACGATCATGCTCTCGCCCTTCTACACGCATCGGCACCCGGGGTTCTGGGCGGAGCCGGACCGTTTCGATCCCGATCGCTGGACGCGGGATGCCGAGACCGCGCGCCACGGACACGCCTATCATCCCTTCGCCGCAGGGCCTCGGATCTGCATCGGGAACAACTTCTCGCTGCTGGAGAGTCACCTTCTGCTCGCGATCCTCGCTCAGCGATTCGCTCCGCGGCTGCCGGACGGCTACGAACCCCGGTTCGTGATGCGCGGCACCATGAGCATCGACGGCGGCCTGCCCGCCGTCATCGAGAAGCGCTGACAGGCTCGGACTCAGCGCCCGGCCGTCAGTTCRCTTCGGGTGTGGCGATGAGGCGCATGAACGTCTCAAGCAGCGGCAGCGTCGGACGCTCAGGGTCCAGGAGTGCCTGGATGCGGAGGCCGTCCATCATGGCCATCACCATGGTGACCTTGTCGTCGGCGCTCAGCTCCTCGCTGTCGTGCGTGGTGGCCAGGCGTCCGCTGGAGAGATGCGCCCGCATCCGCTCCCGACGTTGGATGAAGAAGCCGTGCGCAGGATGGTCGGGGTTGGTGGCCGCGACAGTGATGGCGAGCCAGTTGCGCTGCTGCTCGGGGTGCGCGAACTCTTCGCGCAGCACCGTGCTGAGCACCCGCTCGGCGGGAACCTGTGACCCCATGATGCGTCGCGCGAGCTCCTCGTCGTCCTCATCGCGTTGGGCGAGCGCGGCGAGAAGGAGCTCATCCTTGCTGGCGAAGTGACGCAGCAGCGCCGCGTGGGTCACGTTCGCTCGGGCCGCGATGTCGCGCAGGGAGGCGCGTTCGTAGCCGTGCTCGGCGATGCTCGCTGATGCGGCCCGGACGATCTCCGCGCGCCGCGCGGGCGTGGAGGCCGACGGCCCGCGCGTTCTGCGTGACTTCGACGTTGCGTCCATATTGCTGACGGGTGTGGCGGTCACCTTCGGTCCTGCCTCTGCGTCGTGTGCTCTCCGGCTGAACGTACCGCACTCCTGGTCTGCACTTGCCAATTGTAACCAACATGGTTACAGTAGGCCAAAGGTAACCATGATGGTTACTTTTGTTCCTGGTGGTACGGATGCCGCGGCCAGCGACGGTCCGCTGCACAGCGGAGGCCACTCACTCACGATGAAGGAGTCACGGTGATGCATGCTCCATTCGCCCTGACCGCCGATGGCGGCGGCGACCAGTTCATCGTCACAAGTGGGACGCCCCGCCTTTCGTTCAAGGTTTCGCCCGCAGCCCCGGCCGAGTCGCTGCACGAGCTCGAGGCGCGCATCGACGGATCGTCGCCGGTCCCGGCGACGCAGCTGTCGACCAGCCACCGGTTCGTGGCGTGGCCCTGGGGTGCGCTCAAGAGCGGGCAGCGCATTCAGTGGCGCGTGCGGACGGTCGCCGACGCGGCGACGTCGGAGTGGTCCGACTGGGCCGAGTTCGAGGTGGGACTGCGCAGCGACGACTGGACGGCATCCTGGATCTCACCCGTCGAGTCACCCGACGCCGGATACGGTCAGCGGCCCGCGCACCTGCTGGCCACCGAGTTCGAACTGATCGAGCCAGTGCGATCGGCGCGGCTGTACTCGACAGCGCTCGGCGTCTATACGGCGACCGTGACCGGCGAGCGTGTGGGGACGGCGGAGCTGTCGCCCGGGTCGACCTCCTACGATCGGACTCTCTACGCGCAGGCGTCGGATGTCACCGAGGCGCTGCGGGCCGGTTCGAACCGGCTCGAGCTCGAGCTCTCGGACGGCTGGTATCGCGGACAGGTCGGCGCGTTTCGGATGCCGGCCGGGTGGGGGACCGTGCTCGGTGCACGGGCGGAGTTGCACATCGAGCACACCGACGGAACGCGCCGGATCATCCGCAGCGACGAGACCTGGACGAGCAGACGATCGGCGGTCGTCCGCGCCGACCTGATGGACGGACAGACCGTCGACTTCAGCGTGGGGGAGGGCAGCCCTGTCCCCGTGCTCGTGGGCGCGGTGGATGCTCCGGACATCGAGTGGTCGCCGGCGCCTCCCGTGCGGGTCGTGGAGTCACGGGCGCCGAAGTCGCTCCACGAGGTCGAGCCGGGCGTGTGGGTCGTCGACTTCGGTCAGAACGCGTCGGGCTGGATCCGCCTGACCGACCTCGGTCCTGCCGGGACGATCAGCATCATCGACTACGGCGAGCACCTCGGCATCGACGGAGACCTCTCCACCGCCCATCTCGACTCCGAGCGCCCCGGCGAACCGCCGGTGGTCTTCGTCCAGCGCGATGAGGTCGTCGCCGGATCGGGTGACGAGGTCTTCGCGCCCCGCCACACCGTCCACGGATTCCAGTATGCGCGGATCACCCGCCACGGCGCACCGCTGAAGCCCGCCAGCGTCACGATGCAGGTCGTGCACACCGACCTGCGGCGCACCGGAACCTTCACCTGCAGCGACGAGGACCTCAACCGACTGCACACGATCGCCGACTGGAGCTTCCGCGGCAACGCCGTCGACGTCCCCACCGACTGCCCGACCCGAGAGCGCCTGGCCTGGACCGGCGACTACCAGATCTTCGCTCCGACAGCGACGCGACTGTATGACGTGCTCGGCTTCAGCCGGAAGTGGCTGCGGTCGGTGCGCGACGACCAGCTCGAGGACGGGCGGATCGCGAACTTCTCCCCGGACGGCCGCCGCATCAAGCACCACCTCGACGACCAGTTCGCGATGATGACCGGCTCAGCGGGCTGGGGCGACGCGATCGTGGCCGTGCCGTGGGAACTCTACGAGTCCTACGGCGACGAGCAGGTTCTCGCGGAGAACTGGGACGCGATGGTCCGCTGGGTCGAATGGGCGCTCGACAAGGCGCGCACCGAGCGCCACCACGCACGCCGCCAGCAGAGCCCGGAGCCCGAATGGTTCGAGGAGTACCTGTGGGACGGCACCTTCCACTGGGGTGAGTGGACGGAGCCGAAGGAACGCTCCGCCGACGGCATCCCGATCGACCCGATCAAGACGAACCCGATGGCGTGGTTCATGGCGGACAAGGGCGAAGTCGGCACCGCGTACCTCTACCGCTCCACGGCAACGCTTTCGCGCGCGGCATCCGTTCTCGGGCACCACGTCGAGGCGGCACGCTATGCGCGCACCGCTGAGCAAGTCCGTTCGGCCTGGCAGGCCGCGTACCTGCACGCCGACGGCACGACCGTCGCCGACACCCAGGCGAGTTATGTGCGCGCGCTGTCGTTCGGGTTGGTGCCTGACGAGCTGCGGGATGCCGCGGCCACCCGCCTCGTCGAACTCATCCGCGCCGCCGACACGCACCTGCGCACCGGCTTCCTCTCCACCGGCGACCTGCTGCCCGTGCTCTCYGACACCGGGCACGCGGATGTCGCGTACGAGCTGCTCTTCCAGCGCACCGCGCCGTCATGGCTGAACATGATCGACCGGGGTGCGACGACGATCTGGGAGGACTGGGACGGCGTCGACGAGGTCGGCGCCGCGCACGAGTCCCTCAACCATTACAGCAAGGGTGCGGTGATCCGCTTCCTGCACACCCACACGCTTGGCCTGCGTCAGGAGCCAGGCGCAATCGCCTGGGAATCCGTCGTGATCGAGCCGGTCCCCGGGCCATCACTCACCTGGGCAAGAGGCTCACACATGACCCCGCAGGGGACCATCCGCGTCGAATGGCGCATCGAAGACGACGAGCTCCACATCTCCGCGGACATTCCGGCAGCGACATCCGCCCGCATCGTGTTCCCCGACGGCACCGTCGCCCAGGCGGGGCCCGGCATGTACCGCGGGCACCGGAGTCTGCGGCATCCGTCGYTCGCACAAGCACTGACGAACTGACCAAAGAACTGATCGACCGAGAGGACGAAGATGACCACTTTCCCCGAGCACTTCCTGTGGGGCGCGGCTACGGCCGGGCACCAGATCGAAGGCAACAACGTCAACAGCGACTGGTGGGCGCGCGAGCAGCTGATGCCGGGCATGGAGCTGTCCGGCGACGCCTGCGACAGCTACCACCGCTACGCCGAAGACATCCAGCTGCTGGCCGACGCCGGCCTGACCGCGTACCGCTTCAGCCTGGAGTGGTCGCGCATCGAGCCGATCCGCGGACGGTTCTCCAAGGCCGAACTCGCCCACTACCGCCGCGTCATCGACGCCTGCCTGGATCGCGGCATCACCCCCGTCGTCACCCTGCAGCACTTCACCACGCCGCAGTGGTTCGCCGAAGCGGGCGGATGGTCAGGCCCGGAGGCGAAGGACCTGTTCTCGCGGTACGTGGAGCAGGCGTGCACGATCCTCGACGGCGTCGAGTGGGTCGCGACGATGAACGAGCCCAACATGCAGGCCGCGATCATGACCGCCATGAAGCGCATGGAGCAGGCCGGCGGGCAGTGGGTGAGCCCCACCGTCGAGGGCGAGTACGCCAGCGACGAAGAGCGAGAGCAGGCGGCGCGCAACAACTTCCTCGCCTACGCCGACCCGGCGATCAGTCGCGCATTCGTCGAGATCCACCACGCCGCCCGCGCCATCGTCCGGGAGCACACCGACGCCAAGGTGGGCTGGACCATCGCAGCCGGCGCGCTGACCGCGGCACCCGGCGGCGAGGAGAAGCTCCTCGAGATCCGCTACGGCAAAGAGGACATCTTCTGGGAAGGCAGCCGCGGCGACGACTGGGCCGGCGTGCAGGCGTACTCGAGCCAGCAGGTCGATGCGAACGGGCTCGTCCCGCACCCGCAGCTGCCCGACAACACCCTCGTCGGCACCACCTACCGGCCTGATTCGCTCGCCATGGCCGTCCGCCACGCGACCGAGGTGACGCAGGGCGTTCCCATCCTCATCACCGAGAACGGCATCGCCACCGCCGACGACACCCAGCGGATCCGCTACACCGACGAGGCCCTGCAGGGTCTGCTCGGAACGATCGCCGACGGCATCGACGTGCGCGGCTACCTCCACTGGTCGCTGCTGGACAACTTCGAGTGGGGCCACTGGGAGCCGACCTTCGGCCTGATCGCCATCGACCGCGACACTTTCGCTCGCACCCCCAAGCCCAGCCTCGCCTGGCTCGGCCAGGTCGCCCAGCGCAACGCGCTCCCCGTGGGGGTGCCCGCGTGAGCTTCCCCTTCGCGGACGTCTCCGCATCGCCCGTCGACAGCCTGCTGTCGCTCGCTGGTCGCCGCGCCCTCGTCACCGGCGGTGGACGCGGGCTCGGCAAGGCGATTGCTGTGCGCCTCGCGGAGGCGGGCGCCGCCGTCGCGGTGGCAGACATCGACGAAGCACTGGCCCGGGACGCGGCATCCGACATCGCCGGTCGATTCGGCGGTGACGTCGTCGGCGTGCGCATGGACGTCACGGATGCCGAGTCCGTCCGCGTCGCGACCGCCGAGGCCATCGCGGCACTCGGCGGCCTCGATGTCTGGGTGAACAACGCCGGCGTGTTCCCGAGCATCCCGGTGCTCGACACCGAAGACGACGCCTGGGAGCAGGTCTTCGCCGTCAACGCCCGCGGCGTCTTCAACGGCTCTCGCGAAGCCGCCCGTCGCATGGCCTCAACCGGATCCGGGGTCATCGTCAACATCGTCTCGACCGCCGGCTTCGAGGGCACCGCCCCTGGGCTCTCGGCATACGTCGGTTCGAAGCATGCCGTCCGCGGCATGACGAAGCAGATGGCCCTCGAGTTCGCCCCTCTCGGCATCCGGGTGCTGGGTGTCGCCCCGACCTTCGTCCCGACCGAAGGGAACATCGCCGCCGCTGCTGCCGCGATGCAGGCAGCGGGAGTCGATCCCACCATGATGCCCGTCATGAGCCAGAGCCTGATCGGTCGTCTCGGAACCCCCGACGACATCGCCCGGGTGGTCCTGTTCTGCGCGAGCGACATGTCGATGATCATGACCGGCAGCACCCTCCTGGCCGACGCCGGCCAGACCATCTGAACCCGGCACACGCCACCGAAGGACACCTCATGCTCAAGCCCAAGCAGACACCCACCCGCGAACTGGTCAACCTCGACGGCGTCTGGCGGTTCGCGATCGACACCCGGCTCCCCGAACAGCCATGGCTCGCACCGCTGGACACGTCGCTCGAAGCCGCCGTCCCGGCCAGCTACAACGACCTGTTCGCAGACCCGGAGATCCGGGACCACGTGGGCTGGGTCTATTACCAGCGTGAGGTCCGCATCCCGCGAGGGTGGCAGGAGGAGCGAATCCTGCTGCGCTTCGACGCGGCAACCCACGCGGCGCGTGTCTATGTCGACGACCAGCTGGCCGGGGAGCATGTCGRCGGCTACACGCCTTTCGATGTGGACCTGACCGATCTGGTCGCGGCGGGCGGATCGTTCCGGCTGACAGTCGCGGTGAGCCCGGACCTCACGAACGAAACCGTCCCGCCGGGCAAGATCGAAGTCGGCATGGACGGCCGCCGCCGGCAGACCTACTTCCACGACTTCTACAACTACGCCGGCCTCGCTCGATCCGTGTGGCTCTACAGCACGCCGCGCATCCATGTCACCGACGTGACCGTCGTCACGGACTTCGACGGCGCGGTCGGATCGGTCGAGTACCGGGTCGCGACGTCGGATGTCGCCGACGTGCGGGTGCGGCTTGCCGATGCGTCCGGCCGCGTCATCGCGCAGGCGACCGGAGCGTCCAGCACGCTGACCGTGTCGGACGTCGTGCTCTGGCGTCCAGGCGCCGCCTACCTCTACGAGCTGACGATCGAAGCAGTCACGGAGGAGCAGGTCGTCGACAGCTACTCGCTCCCGGTCGGCGTCCGCACTGTCGAGGTGCGCGGCCACGAGTTCCTCATCAATGGGGAGCCGTTCTACTTCACCGGGTTCGGCAAACACGAAGATGCCCCGGTCCGCGGCAAGGGACACGACGACGCGTTCATGGTCCACGACTTCCAGCTCATGGACTGGGTCGGTGCGAACTCCTTCCGCACGTCTCACTACCCCTACGCCGAGGAGGTCCTCGAATTCGCCGACCGCCACGGCATCGTCGTCATCGACGAGACCGCCGCCGTCGGACTCAACATGGGCGTCGTCGGAGGGATGTCGGGGACGCCCCCGTTCCCGACCTTCTCCGAGCAGTACGCAAACGCGAACACGCACGCGGCCCACGCGCAGCACCTTCGCGAACTGATCGCCCGCGACAAGAACCACCCGAGCGTGGTCATGTGGTGCATCGCCAACGAGCCGGCCTCGAACGAGGACGGCGCACGCGAGTACTTCGAGCCCCTTGTCGAGCTGACCCGCGAGTTGGACCCGACACGTCCGGTCACCTACGCGCTGGTGATGTTCGCGACGTTCCAGAACGACAAGATCATCGACCTCTTCGACGTGGTCAGCATGAACCGCTACTACGGCTGGTACATCGCCACGGGAGATCTGAAGGTCGCAGAGATGTACCTGCAGGGCGACATCCAGGGATGGATCGAGCGCACCGGCAAGCCCATCATGATGACCGAGTACGGCGCCGACACGCAGCCCGGCGTCCACTCCATCTGGGACGCGGCATGGACCGAGGAGTATCAGCGCGACTACCTCGCCATGAACCACCGCGTGTTCGACCGCTTCCCGCAGTTCGTCGGCGAGCAGGTGTGGAACTTCGCCGACTTCGCCACCTCCAACGGCATCCACCGCGTGGAAGGCAACAAGAAGGGCGTCTTCACCCGCGACCGCAAACCCAAGACCGCGGCGCACGCCCTCCGCGACCGGTGGCGCGGCCTGAACGGCCGCAAGCCCGGCACCACCGACTGATACCCCGACCCACCAGCCCGCCACCGACATCCACAATTGACAAAGGAGTCCACCATGAACACCGACGATGACCTCACCGCCGACGAGGCAGAGCGCATCACCATCGCGGCCGCAACCGGCCGGCCGATGACGGCCGGCCCGGCTGCCGGTCCGCTGACCACCACCGTCCGCGCCGAAAACGGTCCCACCGAGCCCGTGACCAAGCGCTTCATCCTGTGGCTCGTCCTGCTGAACTTCGGCGCCGCGATGGCCTTCATCGTTCCGCTGACGTACTCGCTCGCGCTGCGCATCCAGCAGCTCGCGCCCGGCCACGAGGAGATCCTCGGATACGCGACCGGCATCGCCCAGACGGTCTTCATCCTCTCGTCGCCGCTGATCGGTATCTGGAGTGACCGCACCCGCAGTCGCCTCGGGCGACGCAAGCCCTTCATCATCGGCGGCATCGTGATCGGCATGATCGGGCTCGCCATCATCGGCGTCTCCCCGAACGTTCCCGTCATGATCCTCGGCTGGACGATCGGCATGCTCGGCTGGGCGAATGCGGCCGCAACGGTGCTGTTCATCCAGGCCGACCAGTTGCCGGACGCACAGCGCGGCAAGGTGTCGGCCCTGACCGGTGTCGCCGCGCAGGTCGCCGCCATCATGGGCATCGGCGTCGTCTACGCAGTCGTCAATGTCAGCCAGTTCCTCGTCTTCGTGCTGCCCGGCATCGTCGGAACGATCCTGGCGCTGTTCTTCGTGTTCTTCGGGAAGGATGCCGATTCCCGCCACATGGACCTGCCCAGCGACAAGATCTCGCTGAAGAAGGTCTTCGGCGCCTTCGTGTTCAACCCGCGGAAGTACCCCGAATTCGGCTGGAACTGGCTGGGCCGGTTCATCTTCTTCGTCGGGCTGTACTTCAACACCGCATTCGGCACGTTCTTCTACTCGCAGCGACTCGGCCTGCCGATCGCCGAGATCGCCGGGATCGTCGCGATCATCGGACTGCTCGGCATCGTCGCGGCCGTCGTAGGAGCGATCGGCGGAGGCTGGCTGTCAGACAAGCTCGGTCGCCGCAGGCTGTTCGTCGGGATCGGCGCGGGCCTGTTCGCCGTCGGCGCGATCGTCGAGGCGACCGCATACACGATGCCCAGCCTCATCGTGGGCGCTGTGCTCATGAACCTCGCGCTGGCCGCCTTCGGTGCGGTCGACCAGGCGATCGTGATGGCCATCCTGCCCGACCGCGCCGAGGCCGGCCGCTACATGGCTGTCGTTCAGTTCGCGCAGAAGATCCCGAGCGCGTTCGCCCCGATCCTGGCGGCGGCGATCATCACGATCGGCGCTGCCGAGGGCGTGAAGAACTACACGCTCCTCTACCTGGTGGGTGGCGCACTCGCCCTCGTCGGTGCGGCGCTGATCATCTTCAAGGTCAAGTCGGTTCGCTGAGCAGAGATCGGGTGGCGCGCATGCGCGCCACCCGATCTCTCCGTCCTTTAAGGCCGGACGACCTGCGGCTCAGCCCGAACGCGCGAACTGCCGGCGGGATATAGTGCCGCGCAGGAGGATGCCGGTGGTCGCTGGAACGATGGCTGTCCGAGGGTGAGCGTCGCTGCCATCGCCGCCGTCACTGCGCTCGTCGCCGGCGGGATCACCGCTGGGCTGATCGCCATCCTGCACGTCCTCGAGCCCGAGTACGACCCGTCCTGGCGGATGATCAGCGAGTACTCCCTCGGGCGATACGGGTGGGTCATGCGCCTGGCCTTCGTCACGATGGCCATCAGCCCCGCCGCGACGTGCGTCGCCCTATGGCCGTTCGGCGGCGCCTGGACCATCGGCCTTGCCGCCGTCGCGCTGGGCGCGCTCGGTGCCGCGTTCATCGACTCAGATCCGATCATGACTCCGCGGGCTCAATCCACGCCCGTGGGCAGAGCGCACACGGTGCTGGGCGGCCTGTGCCTCGCCGGCTTTCCGCCTGCCGCGCTGTTGGCGGGAGTCGGGGTGGCGCCTGCGCTCGGCTGGACGCTGGCGATCGCATCCGTTGTTCCGATAGCCGGTCTGGTGTGGTTCCTCACCGCCGCTGCGCCCGCCCGCGGCCAGGGCGGCTCGCCCGAGATCCGAATCGGATGGCCGGACAGGTTCTGCCTCCTCGCCTACCTGGCGTGGGTGGTGCTCGCCGCCGTCGGCGTGCTGTCCGCCGTGTGACGCAGCAGAGCGCCGCCAGATCTCTTCGTCACGCTGATAGCCTCCGAGGACCACCCTGCAAGCTCCTCCCGAAGGAAACCAATATGTTCAACGACAACGGGTCGTTCCTGCTCGCCCTCCTCGAGTTCTTCCTGTTCTTCGCCTGGTTCATGTGCCTGTTCTGGGTCATCGGCGACATCTTCCGCAGCAGCGACCTGCGCGGCGGCGGGAAGACGCTCTGGATCATCTTCGTCATCCTCATCCCCTGGCTCGGTCTCCTGGTCTACCTGATCGCGCGTGGCAGCGGAATGCAGGAGCGCCAACTGGAGCAGATGAAGGCGATGCACGAGCGGCAGGCYGAATACATCCAGTCCGTCGCCAAGTCCTCCTCTTCGACGTCAGCGACCGAACAGATCGCCTCCGCCAAGTCCCTGCTGGACTCGGGTGCCATCACGCAGGCCGAGTTCGATGTCCTGAAGTCGAAAGCCCTCGCGTAGCGCTCGTTTCACGACTCGAGTCCCAGCCCGGAGCTCGGCCGCCGAACCTCTGAGGGCGCGAGCGACTCAGGGGTCTCGGCGCGGTCGTCGAACCCGTCGACGTCGTTGAACTCGGAGTTCGCGAATCCCTGCAGCGATCCGGACATGGCGAGCCCGAGCAGCACACCCAGTGCGATGCCCATCATCGTGGCGACCGTGGTGATGATCGTGCTGGCGCCCCCCAGATCGCCGTACAGCACGCTCGCGACGCCGATGAGCCCGAGTGCTCCTGGCACCAGGAGCCAGAAGGCGGGCAGGAAGCTGACCAGCGCGGGCGGGCCGGTGCGCTGCCGGGCGATGACCACGGCGACCGGCGTCATCACCGCGGCGCCTACGAGTGCAGACAGCACTCCGTCGAAGAGGACGTCGCCGAGCACCTGCGCGCCGTAAGCCACGTAGAGCACGACCAGGATCCATCCGATCGATCGGCGTCGCGCGCACTGATAGACGGTGATGCCGAGACCGAAAACGGCCACCGCGATCCACGGGGCAACGGGGCCGAGCGGGTTCTCGCCTGCGGGCTCGTGCGCGGGAATGCCGACGAGGGCGGATGCTGCGACGATGCCGGTTGCGAGAAGGAGCAGGCGCATCGCACCGGCCGCTACACGTGCCGCTCCCGACATGATCTGGCCGGTCGCGAGCTCGATGACTCCGATGGTCAGCAGTCCTCCTGGAAGGAGAATGACCAGCGGTGCGACCATCGCGGGAAGAACGCCCGGATCGACGGCTCGCCCGACGACGAGCACGATCAGCGCGACGCTCAGCGAGACAGCGACGACGATGAGCGCTTGGGAACTCGACGCAAGCCGCTCGCTGAGGAGCAGCACCGTTCCGACCGCGAGTCCCAGCAGCCCGGCGAGCAGAACTCCCAGCCAAGAGGATTCGAGCAGCACACTGAGCGCCGCCGAAAGGAGTCCGTAGGCGCCGATCCGCTGCATGCGAGAGTACGGCGGGGGAAGGACGGCTACGCGATCGATCTGTCGCCTGACCCACGCCGCGGCACCCGGGCGGCTGCGGGCGACGCCGACGATCCGGTCGACCATGTCGACTTGGTGAAGGAGATACGGCGAGTCGCCGGCTGAAACCGCGCGGGTCTGCGCCACGGCACTGTCGGCGGAGGACACGAGGATCGATGTCGGGTAGACGATCGCCTGGATTGAGGGCCGGCCGCTTGCCGCCGCCATGTCTTCCAGCGCGTCGCGGACCAGGCCCACCGGGTACCCGCTGTCGATCATGGCTGTCCCCAGCGCCGCCATCGAATCCAGCACAACCGGGACGCTGACCGCCTCTGTGGTCACCACTGCCCGGCGTTCGGGCGGCGCGGGCGCCGGGCGCCTGCGCATCAGCGACCAGACGAACAGCCCAGCCGCGAGGAGCACCCCGACAGCTATGAGCAGCGTAGGAAGGGCGATCGTGGAGGTGGTGATCGCGGGGGGCACAGCGGGCACCGGGGCGACTGTGGAGGTGGGCGCGGGTGTGGTCGAAGGTGTGGGGGTCGGTGAGGGAGTGGGCGTCGCCGACTCGCCGGGGGTGGGGCCGGGCGTCGCTGAACTCGTCGGGCTGGGTGCTGCCTCCTCCGTCTCGGTGGGAGTGGGGCTCGGTGACTCGGCGGGGCCATCCGGGGCTCCCGTCGCTGTGGGMTCGCTGACTCCCTCGAGCTCGAAGCCCTGCTTCACGGAGACGGCCGCCCCCGCGGGGATGGACAGGATCATGCTGCCGAGTACTGCGACGACGCCCACGAAACCCAGCAAGCCCGTGTGCGCCTTCGGTCCTCGCATGGTGTCGCCGTCTCGCTCGGGTGCCTGTGAGAGCCACGGTACGCACATCGGCCTCGCGTTGCACTCCCTGAGTTTCGGGCGGGATCAGTCCTACTCTGGGGGGATGACTCGTCTTGAAACCGGTGTCGAGGCACCTGACTTCACGCTCGTCGATCAGGACGAGCGGCCGGTCACGCTGACCGGCCTGCGCGGCACTCCCGTAGTCCTCTTCTTCTATCCGGAAGCGATGACGCCCGGATGCACCACTGAGGCGTGCGACTTCCGGGACAGCCTTGGCCCGCTGCAGGCGGCGGGCTATCAGGTGTTCGGAGTGTCGCGCGACCTTCCGGAGAAGCTGCGTGAGTTCCGGGCCCGTGRCCACTTGACCTATGGCCTGTTGAGTGATCCCGAGCGTGCCGCGCACGAGGCGTATGGGGTGTGGGGTGAGAAGATCCGAGACGGTGAGGCGGTGATCGGGGTGATCCGCTCGACCTTCGTCATCGACGAGGAGGGTCGCGTTCGCCACGCCCTCTACGGTGTAGAACCCAACGGCCACGTGGCACACCTGAAGGAGATTCTCGCGGTCGGGGTCTGACCCGAGGCTCAACCCCTGAGCGGGCCTCGCCCTCGTCCGCACAGCGATCGTGTTCGAGTGCCCGACCCCATGGTCAGCCGCCGTGGGACGTCTTGGCCGATTCTCGCTCGTTCTGGCGCTGCTGCTTCTCGGCATCGCGTTGCGCCCGTTCGGCTTCGCGCTGTGCGCTCTCCGCGGCCTTGCGGGCCTCGTCGGCGCCCTCCGTCTTCACATCGGAGGCATGTGTCGACAGGGCGGGCGCAACGTCGGCGCCCGACGGTGCGGTCTCCGCGACGGGTTCGATCGCTACGTTGCCGCTCTCGCTGTCCATGCTGAGCGGTTCGACGATGACGCCACTGCCTGGGGGCTCCGTCGCGGCGTCGACCGCAGTGGGCCAGACCGAAGCGGTGATTCCCAAGACAACTGCTGTCGCCAGCGAAGCCGTGAGCGCAACTGCTCCGGTGCGGACGCCGCGACGCCTTCCCGTTCGCAGAGCGGAAACCGCTCGCCCGGCTGGGGCGGCAACCCGCCGTGTCGGCGGAGCGGGTTCGGCGGGAAGGGCCTCGGCGGGAAGGAGGAAGGATGGC
>NZ_JBFUFC010000066.1:0-18117 GCF_056403635.1 Microbacterium sp. P2_F9
GGTCTACGCTCCACCGGTCCCGGCCGCGGGGCCACCCGACCGCCCCACCTTCCTCACCACCCCGACCACCACCACGACCCGCCCGGCAGGGTGGCGCGGAGCTTTCGCGCGGGTCGGCATCCACGTGGGGCCGTCCGCGGCGGAGAGGCGGCGGGCCGAGGATGTCGGCCTGGTGTCCCGGCATTGGGCGGGATGCCGCACGATCGCGGTCGCGAACGGCAAGGGCGGGGTCGGGAAAACCATGACCACCGCGATGCTCGCCGCCGTGTACGCCCGGGAGGGGGGCGGGAACGTGCTCGCCTGGGACAACAACGACACCCGCGGCACCCTCGGCTGGCGCACGGAGCAGGGCGTCTACGACACCACTCTGCGCGACCTGCTCCCCGCCGCCGAAGGCCTGCTGTCCGGGACTTCGGGAGTGTCGGACATCGCACGGTTCGTGCACCACCAGCCCGCCGACCGGTACGACGTGCTCCGCTCCAACCCGGAGCTGCTCGCCACCGATCAGCGGATCGCGACCGCCGAGTTCGACCTGCTCCTGCAGGTCGCGGCCCGCTACTACCGGGTCGTGGTGTTCGACTCCGGCAACGACGAATCCGCGGAACGATGGCTGCGGATGGTGGACTCCTCCTACCAGCTCGTGATCCCCACCCTCGCCGCCCCGGAATCCGCCGAATCCGCCGCGCTCCTGCTGGACGCGCTCCGCGCCCGCGACGAACGGTCCGCCGTCCTGGCGGACAACGCGGTCGTCATCGTCACCCAGTCCGAACGCTCATCGCTGCCCGCGGTGCGGCGGATCGCCGACGGGTTCGCCGGGCACGTCCGGGACGTGCAGATCATCCCGTTCGACCCGGCCCTGAAATCCGGGCCGCTGCGCTTCGATGCGCTCCGCCCGAACACCCGCGACGCCTGGCTGCGCGTGGCCGCGTCCGCCGCACGAGGACTCTGAACGGGGCCCGGTGATGAACGACGGCATCCTCGGCAGAGCCATCGCGGTCCTGATCGCGTGCGCCCTGATCCTCTCCCTGGTATTCGGGTTCATCGCCGAAGCCCTCACCCAACTGGTCTGCGGGGCACGCCCGACCGCGGAAAGCCTCTTCTCCGGACTCTGGCTCGCCGTCACCGGGAACCCTGCCGCCTACACCGCCCCTCCCGGGTGCGAGCTCCCGGTGACCCCGATCCGGATCGTCGACCTGCTGACCCTGCTGGTCGTCGCCGGCCTGGCGTTGTGGGTGATCGTCGCGGTGCGCCGGTACCGGCAGTCGGACCGGTCCTTCCTCACCGACCTGCGCACCCGGCCCGGGTTCGCGCAGGCGTCGGAGATCCGGGAGCACCTGTCCGCGAAAGCCGTGCTGCGACGCGCCAGCCAGCTCCGCCCCGACATCACCCGGCCCGCACCGACCGACGTCGGGTGGCGGGTCGGGCGGTCCCGGGGGATGGACGTGTACGTGTCCATCGAAGACTCCGTCGCCCTGGAAGGCCCACCCCGGTCAGGGAAGGGGTACCGGGTGCTGATCTCCGCGATCGTGGACTGGTCCGGCCCGCTGATCACCACCTCCACCACCAACGACAACCTCACCGCCACCATGCGGATGCGGCAGCAGCGCGGGAACGTGCACGTCTTCGACCCGCAGGGGCTCTCCGGCATCCGGCACCCGATGCGGGTGAACCCGATCGTCGGGTGCGAGGACCCGCTGATCGCGATGCAGCGCGGCAACGCGATCATCACCGGCACCGCCCTCGGGGAGTCGACGACGAACGGGGAATGGGCGCAAGCCTCCGGGGTGATCCTCGGCCGGCTGCTGCACGCCGCCGCCGTCGGGAACCAATCCATCGCGGAGGTGTACAACTGGGGCACCAGCCCCGCCCAGGCGCGGGACGCGGTCGACATCCTCCGCGCCAACGGCGCCCCCGGCTGGGGCGACAACCTCGAAGCGACCATCAGCGGGGACGAGAAACTCGCCTCCYCGATCTGGTTCGGCGTGCAAGGYGCCGTCGCACCCCTCGCCGTCCCACAGATCCGCGACGCCCTGATGCCCCGGCCCGGGGACCCGGTGTTCGACCCCCGCGAGTTCCTCGACGCGTCCAACACGCTCTACCTGCTCGGATCCTCGTCCGGGGCGGCGGCGATGGGCGGCTGGCTCAGCGCACTCCTGGATGACGTCGTCGAAGTCGCCCGCACTCGCGCCCTCGCCTCCCCCGGATCCCGTCTCACCCACCCGCTCGGTTTGATCCTCGACGAGATCGTGAACATGTTCCGGTGGGGGAACCTCCCCCGCATCATGGCCGACGGCGGCGGCCGCGGCATCTGCACCTTCGTCGTCCTGCAAGCCCTCTCCCAAGCCGAAACCTCCTGGTCCCGCGCCGAAGCCGACACCATCTGGGCCGCCGCGACCGCGAAGGTGCTGCTCGGCGGCGCCAGCCACGTCGACCACCTCCGCGACATCGAAACCCTGCTGGGCACCCGCGACACCCGCCGCACCCAACGGTCCTGGTCCACCCAGCAGTCCGGGCACTACACCAACGAACAGCACGAACGCCGCCCGCTGATGTCCGTCGACGAGATCAGGCGGATGCCGCAAACCCTCGGGCTGCTCGCCTACCGGAACCGCCGCGGCGTGCTCCTGGACCTGGCCGGGTGGGACGAACGACGCGACGCCCGCAGCATCGCCGTCGGCAAACGCGCCACCGAACGCGAACAACGCGAAGTGTTCCACACCGCTGCCAGCCCGACAGAGCCCACCCCCGCTGAGGCGGTGACGGAGGAATGAGCAACCAGCGCCGCGGCGGAATCTTCCACCCCTACCGGCTGGAATACCTGACACAGCGGGCGTGGTTCGCGCGCCGTGCCCGCTGGTTCGCCGAGCAGGCCGCCACCGGGGAACCCCTCGTCTGCGTCGGGTGCGGCAGGCGCGACACCAAGTCGCGGCTCGAGCTGCATCACCTCGACTATGCGGGGGTGCACCTGAACGCCGGGGAGTGGACCGCCGCGGAGCCGTACGAGGACTTGATGCCGATGCACCGGTCCTGCCATGAGCTGCTACACCGGCTCATCGACCGGGACGTGCTGCTCTCCCGGCACCGCACCCGCCGGGACGCCACCTACCTGGCACTCGAACGGCTCGGCCTCAAGCCCCAGGGATCGGAGGGGCCATCGTGAGCGACCCCGGCAGCGAAGACGATGTCGACTGGCTGATGGGCCGGGAGCAGGCATCCTTCACCCCCGACCCGCGCACCATCCCACCCGACTCGCGCGCCGTCAGCTCGGCGCCGATCGGGATCGAGGTCGTCAACTGGCGGCGGCTCAGCAACGAGAAGGCGCCGGCCGCGTGGGACGCGCTCCGGGAGTGGGTGGAGTGGTTCGTGATCCGCTACCGGGTCCCCGAGTCGACCGTCCCGAACTGCTGGTGGAAGCACGGGCACCTCGTCGAAGAACTCTCCGCCCTGCACGCCGCCCACGTCGTCTCGTTCGACACCCGCGACACCGGGCTCGGACCGATCACCTGGCACGAACGCCTCGCCGCCGCGATGCCCCGGCTGACCCGCGCGTATGCAGGCGGGTGCAGCAACGGACACAAAGACATCATTCCCCGCTCGACGATCGACGAGATCGACCCGGAGGAATGGGACGCGTGGACCAGCCAGGCCCGCGCACACCGAGACGCCCCGGCGTCTCAGAACAGGAAGGAAGAACAATGACCACCAGAATCCCGGTCACCATCGAGGGCAACCTCACCGGCGACCCCGAACACGACACGTCAGAATCGGGCAACGAATACGCCCGGTTCACCGTCGCCGTCAACGACCGCCGCCTCAACGAGACCACCAACCGGTGGGAGGATGCCGGCACGGTGTTTCACCGTGTCGTCGTGTTCAACCAGCAATCCCGGAACGTCGCAGACTCGCTCCGCAAGGGCGACGCGGTGATCGTCGCCGGGGACCTCCGGTTCGGGACCTACACCGACAAGGAGACCGGTCAGACCCGCGAGACCCGCGACGTCGTCGCGGACAACGTCGGCGCGTCACTCAAGTTCGCCAACGTGGACATCGAGCGCACCCCAAAAGCTAACGGCCCCGCAGCAACAGCTACGGGGCCGACAGTGGCACCGGCCTCGTACGCCGGTACCGGGATTGCCCGCTGACCCATCTGCACAGGTGCGGCCGGGAGTCATCGTACCCCCGGCCGCATCGTCGTTCCTAGCCCAGGATCACGGGTACGCACGATGCACGTGCCAGCCGTCCTCCCCCTTGTACACATCGAAGACGAACGACTCGCCCGCCTCGTCGGTGGCTTGGAACCGCCACCCGTACAGTCCCCGGCGCTCGRCCAACGACGCGGCCCAGATCGAGTCCCGCAACCGGGTCGGGGTGTCCGTCACCCTCCAACGCCGGCCGGCATAGAACATCCGCGACGGAATGTCGCCCGCCATCCATAACGTCAGATCATGTTCTACCGCGAGGTCCGTCATGAATGGACAGTTTAGAACATATCTTCTAGAATCACCAGAGTGTTCTGGAGGCCGGAGGAAGGAGTCCGGCCACGTCGAGCAGCAAACGATACGCCCACCACTACGACCGGCTGATGGACGAACGCACCCTGCAGCGGATCGCCGCCGACAGTCCCCTCCAGACMCTGACACCGAAGGAACTTCAGTCAGAGGCCTTGCCGGTGACCCGCGACCCCGCGCCCAAGGCATGCAAGGCATGGGTGCGATTCGGACCCCACGCCGTCCAGGTCGACGCGGTAGTCGTCGTCTGGAACGACCTCGCCTGCGGCATCCAGTTCCAGGTCGGGGGCGAGGAGATGCGCTGCTGGGTGTGGTCCAACGCCGTCACCCCGGCGGAGTGAGCCGGAGCGCCATCGCCCCCAGACCCGCGAGGGCAGGGCATCGGCTAGAGCGTGACCATCTCACAGGACGGGCAACGCCACCAAGCGCGTCGACCCTCAGCCTCGATCTCCAAGCGCACGAGGCATCGCTTGCAGTTGGGGGTAGCGAAGTCCAGAGCATCAGCCATTTTCGTCACCGCTCCAGAATTCCGCATCTTCGACACCCGCGCCGGGAGTTATCCCCAACACCAGGGCGGTGATCGTCAAATCCTTGAGCTGCTGCGTGGCCGGATGAAAACCGAGACCAGGAGCAAGGAGAAAGCTGGCACGTAGAATCCGCCGCGTCGCCATGATGCCCCGCTCGCGACCCGCGAACGCTGACACCGCCGGGGCGTCCACAGTCCTATCTGGGTGGCCGCTTGCCGAGGCGCAATCCGGCGAGGAAAGCGAGCGCGATGAGCCCGAGCACGATCACGATGAATCCGGCAGCGGTCGTGCGGGTGAGGATGAGGGTGTCGCCACCGAGTGTGAAGGTCGCATTGGCGAGCGGCTGGTACGCGAACCACCCGAACGACGCTTGCGAAGACAGGCCGACCACGATCGTGATCACGCCCGCCAGAACGAGGAGCCCCGCGGCGGCCCACGCGATCATTTGCCTGCCGGCCCGCCTATCCATCCCCCGACCCTATCCACGGTTCGGCGTCGTCGACTGTGGCAGGCATCCATGACCAACGTTGATCGTTTCGACTTTGCGACAGCGGACATCACGGTGTGAACGTCATCCACGCCCCTTGCAGTCACCCGTCCTGGTTTGTCGTGCGGATGCTCGCGGTGGCGAGCGGACCTGGGACGGGCAGGACGTTGGGGCCGAGCCCGCAGGCTGCATGATGGAGCCGTGCCAATCACGCCGACGCTCGCGATGCTGCCCGACACACCCGAGACACGGTTGCTCACAGAGCTGAGCTCGTATGCCGACGACCTATCCGAGGCAGCTGTCGCAATGGATCTTGCGCTCGAGGCGGGCGGCGAGTCGCCGCTCTGGCCACCGCTGACCGGCTACGCCGTCGTCGCCTACATGCGCGCGTTTGTCCACTCCAACGTGAGAAGCGGGCTTCTCACGCACCTTGAGATACCCGATGACCTCGCAGAAACACACAGCATGATTCGCACCTACCGAAACACCACCGTCGCCCATTCCCAGTCTCAGTTATCGCTCTCGCTGCCACTCGCGGCGCTGACTGCCGAGGGGCGGGTTAAGACGGTCGTCCCCATCACCGTCCGCCACAACCTGCCTCCGAGTACCGCGTCACGCATCTCCCAGGCGATCGAGCGCATAAGCGCCCTCGTCGATGACCTCACTCGACCCCTGACGGAGCAACTCAGCGACAAGTACTCGAGCGCGAGCCCCGAGATAATCGCCACGTGGCCCGTCCCCGAGGTGAGTCAAAAGGACGCCGAGGACTTCTCCGCCCAATCGAAGCGGGGGCGTACGCCTCACTTCGCGGTCTACTGGGATGTGGACCTGGATGGGATCGAGGTCGTCGAGTGACACGGTCGAGTCAGGACCGGAGGCTGCCAGCTCCAGTCGAAGGCAATGGGTGCGGGGTACGGGCGTGATCGCCGCCTCCCGCAAGCCCGTCCGCTGTGATCTGTAGCTCGAGTATCGCTGCGCGGGCAGCCCCCAGCTCTGCGGCCGCTGCACTGAACGCACGTCAACCGTCGGCGGCCCAACAGTTAGGCGGTGGCTATCGGCGGGGCCCCGCGTGCGCGGGTGCAGGGACTTTGTAGGTGGCCATATCCAGGTCGTATCGTCGGGCGCGATCCTCGGCGGCCAAGGTCTGAACGTCCAGGGACGCACGCACTGCGCGTTCCGTTTCGATCTCGTCCGTCGTGCGCGACAGTTCACGGAACGCTTGAGTCATGTCCGCGTGCTCGCCGGCGCGCGCGGAGTATCGCTCGCCGAGCCGGGCCCGCGAATGCACGATCTCACCATCCGCGCCCAGGATGGTGGCGCGCCCGTGCTCGCCGGCACGGTGCCCGGCGATGCGGGCGTCGAGCCCGAGCAGCATCCGCTTGGTCGCGTGCATCCAGTCGGTTGCCCGTTCGACCCGCTCCCGCATCGCTTGCTCTTCGGCGCGCTGCAGGGCGATGGCGCGGTCGATGTCAACGATGTGCCCATAGGGTCGGCGGGTTCGGTCGTTCCATGCCGCCGGCGCGGCGTGGTCGAGAGGAGTGGAGGGGGTGCGGGCGGCGCGGCTGAGCTCGGATCGTGCGGCGCGCATGGAGTCGTCGATGCTGACTTCGGGGATGCCGCGGAGCATGCTGTCGGCGATCTGCTCGCGCGCGGCGGTGTCGGTGCGAGCGATCGCGATCGCTTCGTTGTGGGTGCGGCCGCGGGTCATCCCGACATACAGCCCGGCGGCGTCGACGCCGGGACCGACCACCGCGGCGTCCGTGGTCTCCCCCTGGATACCGTGCACCGTTGACGCGTACGCGAGGTGGATGTGGTCAGCCGCATACTCGTGACTCACTGACCGGATGTCGCCGCTGTCGCCGACGCTGACAAGTTCGACACCGTGCGCAGCAATCCGGCGGATCGTCCAGATGGCGCGGTTCTCGACATCCGCGTGCCGGTCGTTGCGGCGGGTCTGCACGATGTCGCCCTCGAGCAGTCGTTGCTCGCCCTGACCGATCGCGATGCGCGCGAGGGGCAGGTCGCCACGGTCGACGCGGCGCTGCTGGATGGCCTCGTTGATCGCGTCGGCCTCTTCGTTGGTGCTGGTCACCAGCGCGATGCGGCGATGGGTTGTCGCCCACCGGAAGTACGCCTCCACCATCACGTCGCGGGCCTGAACCTGATCGGTCGCCCGGTGGATCAGCCCGCGTTCGTCGAGCTCCGCGGCTACCAGGCGGGCGGCGTCTTTCGAGGACGGTTCCCGCATCCGCAGCGTCAATGCCGCGTATTCCGGGTCCCGGAACCGGTGCACTGCCGTCAGTTCGACCACCGCGGTGGCGCGTCTTGTCATGGACGCCATCGCCCCGGAGTGTCCCACCGGCATCGCCTGGAGGTGGTCGCCGACCATCGCGATCCCGGCGCCCGTCTCCGCGGCGACGACAGCGAGGGCGTTTGCTGTGTGGAGGTCGACCATGCCCGCCTCATCGACCACGACCCGGTCTCCGCTACGCAGGAGGAACCGGCGGGGACCGTCGAAGACGACGCCGGTTCTCGGGTCGATGTCCCCAGGGCGGAGGCGGGTCCAGATCTCGGCGCCGGCCTCGTCGCGGCCCCACCGCCAGCCATAGTCGGCGAGCAGCGCGTGCAGACTCGACGCGGTCGTCCCGATCTCCCGGCCGGCCACCGACGCCGCCTTCTTCGTCGGCGCCAACACGACCATCTGCCGGCCCTTTCGGGCGAGGGCGGCTTTCGCCACCCGGAGCATGGTTGTCTTCCCGGCTCCCGCCGGTCCGGTCACCGACACCAGCCGGTCGGTCCCCGCGATGGCGGATGCTGCCGCCACCTGCCGCTCGTCCAGGGTGACACCCGCCGGGAGCACGTCTTGAGCGACCCATTCGACCATGTCCGCATCCGCGAGACGGCCCCCGTGGGTGAGGTCGTCGAACCTGGTGGCGAGTTCCACTTTGAGTGCGGCAGTGGCGGAGGCCATGAACGCCTTGATGTGATCGGGGCGGTCGGATGCCTCGGGGAGAAGGTCGACGGTGAGGGCGAGCGCGTCGGCGACGACCTCGTCGAGCGTGCCCTGCAGCGCGTCACGCTCTGTGACCACACCGGAGGCTGCGAGCGCGCGGGTCGCGCCGGCACGGACATCGAATCGGCTGAACCGTCCCCCGTATGGCGCGGACCGCGCATCGGCCTCGACGATCGCTCGCGCGGCGAGCAACTCCAGATCGAGGTCATCCGCGCTCACCTGGGCCAGCGCTACGGCGGGTCGTGGAGTAGACAGCTGCGGATCGATGGCGGCCAGTTCGCCTCGGACCAGGTCCTCCCAGGCTGTCTCGTCGAGATCGCCTGGCTTGTTCGGCCGCCCGGTCGCCCACGCCATCCGGTCGACCTGCTGCAGGACCTCCGGGGACGGGTCCATGGCGGGATGCTCGTCCCGCCACCGGGAGAGCAGCATCGCCCGGTTCCGCTCGATCTGGTTAGACCGCCGCGACAGCGGCCGAACTGCCGACGCGAGTTCCGCGATCTCACCGGCGACGTCGAGGGTGTAGCCGTGGCGGGCGAGAGCGGCGATCCACGCCGGATCGGTGCGCGCGGCGAGTTCCCCCTCGGCATTGATGACCGTGTGCAGCTTCATCGCCACCCGGGAGTCCACGTTCGACCAGCGGCCATCCACCCCCTGCACCTTGACGTTCAGCCACAGGTGACGGTGGATGTGCGGGTCCAACGCGCGTGACCGACGGTGCCGCAACTCGACCACCTCGACCCGGTGCAGGAGTTCCCGGATGCGACCACCGGCTCCCCTCCGCGCATTGAGTTCGCGCTGCCAGGTGGTGATGATCCGGTCGCGGAGCCGATCCTGCAGTCCCTCGAACTCCGCGGCAAGGGCGGGGTTGATCAGCGCGGCGATGCTGTACGACTTCGGCGCGTTCACCGTCCCGTCCAGGATCAGGTCAGCGTCCGGTGAGCTCAGGTCACGGCCGCGGCGCTCGTCCGTGTCGGGATCACGCCCATCCACCCACCGGCGTAGCTGAACCTCATCGAGCAGATCCGCAGTGATGATCCCCGACTCAACCGTGAAGCGAGTCACTCCCGCCGAGGCGGCGCCGCTGTATGCCGAGAGTGAGTCGATGCTGGCGGTCGTGCGGATGTGTGAGTCGCATGAACCTTGGAAGGCGTACGCCAGCGCCTGTCGGACCCCCTGGGATCCGACACCCCGCTTCCACCGTTCGAGACCCCCGCGCACGCCCCAAAGCTACTCTCTATTTGCTGAAGTCGCTACTCATTCCACATAAAGTGCCTGCGTGCATTGCTCTCTTTGTCCTGTGGTTGGGTCTTGGTGCCGTCCTTTGTGAGAGAGGTTCCGGAGATTGGCTCGCGGAATTAGCACCTTCACTTGTGCCGCCTTCATCGGGCAGTTTCGCGAACCAGGCTGCCATTCAGAGTCGCGGAGTGTGGCGAAAGCGAGTAGCGATGATGGGCCATGCCCCCCGCCACGCCCAAAGACCGACTATCGGGCGACTAGACACCAGTTCAGCGGTTGAGGGAAGTCCCGACGTCGTACGTCAGTAGCATCAGCAGAATGTCATACTGCACAGCGCCTTCGCGAGGCCACCGCACGGCGAGCGGGACCGCCGCCTGCCCGGTACACGGACGCGGTGGTGGATACGGCTACCCGACGCGATCGTACCCCTCCTACTCGCAACCAGTCGGGCCGGTGCGAAGGAGCGAGAGCCTGACGAGCGGCGGAGGCGGGGGGCGTCGCACCGCCCGCCCCAGTTGGTCGCCAAGCACGTCGACTGTCTCGTACACGCCGCAGGAGGTGCGCAACCTCGAGCCCGTGCGCAAGGCGGCCGAGACTCGAACGCAGGCGAACGACGTGTTCCTTTGCCACGCCTGGCCCGACCGCCAGGCCGACGCGAAAGATCTGTTCGACCTGCTCATCGACGAGGACGTGTCGGTGTGGTTCAGCGAGGTGAGCCTCACGCTCGGCACGGACATGCGAGCAGCCATCGACAAGGGGCTCGTAAATTCGCGAATCGGAATCGTGCTGGTGACGCCCGCCATGCTCGATCGCCTACGCACCGACCGAAGCGTCGCGGGCAGCGAGCTCAGCGCTCTGCTGCGCCGCAACCTCCTGGTGCCAGTCCTGCATGATGTGACGTTCGAGGAGCTTGACCAGGTCAGCCCGCTGCTCGCATCGCGTGGGGGGCTTAGCACGTCGGAGGACTCCATGGAGGACATCGCCGCAAAGATTGCGGAGCTCGTCGCGACGCTCGACGGCGAAGAAGCCGACGAACTCAGCTTGAAGTCGCGCTAGGCCGTGCCTGACAAGCAGCGTAACCAGGCGATGACCGTGAGGAGTACCAAGGGCTGCCCGGTAGTGATCGCAAGCCTGTCAGACACCGCCCCGGCCTGACACCTGAAACGCAGCCCATCGACGCTCCCTGGGCGGGTACAGAGTCACCCGCAGTGGGCCCGCTGTGGGACCCAATGTGGGCACGCGCTCGTCACGCCTGATACCCCGCTCGCGCTCGTGATCGCCCCAGGGTTTGCTCCTCGGCATCCCAATAGCACCCATCAAGGTTCGGATGCCGGCGAATGCCCCCAGCCCCGCAGGGCTCAGGATCACATGTACTCCATGACCGGCCCAATGGGCGGCAATAATGAGCTTCATGAACTGGGCGACGATTGGAACTGTGGTCGCCGGAGTAGCGGCTGTTGCCACCGTGATGGTCACAATCGCCAATCAAGCGAGCGCCTCCTTTCGCTACGACCTCTGGGTCAAGGTGCTCAACAACTCGCGAAACGAGCACCAAAAGGAGATCGCTGCTGATCGCGTTGACTACTACTTCGTCGAACTTGCCGTAGCGGAACTCACGCGGAGACGGCGCACGCAACTTGYCGCAGTCGGGTTTGGTACAGCCTTCATTTGCTTTATCGCGATTGTGTTTGGTACCGCGCTGGCCCTGGTCGATGACACCGTTGCGTACTGGGCCGGCTGGGCGGCCGTTGTCCTGGGATCGCTGGGTTACGTAGGCGGCCTCGCACTGGCGGCATTCGCGCCAGATCGCGTTCGTGATCAACAGAGAGCGCGGACGACCGAGGCTTCCGCGGCCGCTGCGATGAAGCAACTTCCACCCCGTCGATGGTGGCAGCGGCGTAAGAAGGTCGGCTAAGTCCGCCATGCCGTTCGCTCTCGACGGGCTTCCGGAAGGTACCAGCGGTCGTCGGGGCGAGGCTTTGAATGTCAGGGATGCCTGCTCGAATTGGACCCGAGCGATGGGAGTCGCGTCATGACGTCTCACCAACATGCAGGTAGATAGACTCAGGCGAAACCTTGCCGGGCATAGCCCCGACCGAGTTTTTCGCCGAAAGGAGGTCAGTTTGTGGCGACCAACGATCAGCTCAAGGCGCTGGTGAAGAGCCACGCCGACGGCGATGACCCCCAGTTTTACGCGGTCGCGATGCAAGTCGCGGCAAAAGCCGCTCGGTCCGGCCAGTCAAAGTTCGCGCAAGACCTCCGCGACCTCGTGGAGGACCTCCGGAAGCGCAGCCCGGCACCATCGCGGGTTGCAGCAGTCGTTCCCGTGGCTCAGCCACGAGGAGAGCTCGGGTCGCTCCTGACCGTCACCTACCCGGATGCCCGGCTTGAGGACCTGGTGCTGTCTGACGACCTGGCAGCGCGGCTGAAGCACGTTCTGCTCGAGCAACGTCAGCGTGACACGCTGGCCCGACATGGACTTCAGCCAGCCCGCCGACTGATCCTGATCGGTCCCCCGGGGACGGGCAAGACCTCCACTGCGCGCGTACTCGCGGGCGAGCTCGGGCTGCCACTCTTCGCCATTCGGCTCGATACGATCATCAGCAAGTACATGGGTGAGACCGCTGCAAAGTTGCGATTGATCTTTGACGCCCTTATCGAAACCCGCGGCATTTACCTCTTTGACGAGGTTGACGCACTTGCCGGGGATCGAGCCGCGCCCAACGATGTCGGAGAGATCCGTCGGGTTCTCAACTCGTTCCTCCAATTCCTCGAAGAGGACATATCTGAGAGCGTGATCGTTGCAGCCACGAACCACCCACAGCTCTTGGATAACGCCCTATATCGCCGCTTCGACACGGCAATGAACTTCGGACTCCCCAATGACACGGCGATTGAGTCTGTAATCAAGAACCGATTGGCACTCTTTCACCCCAGCAATCTGAGTTGGCCAAGGGTCGTCGAGGCGGCGCGTGGGCTCAGCCATGCCGAGATCGCGACGGCGTCGGAGAATGCGGCGAAGCGCGCGGTGCTTGCCAATCGAACAAGAGTGCTCACAGGGGACCTCGTCTCGGCTCTGCTTGAGCGGCCGCGTTCCACCGACCGACTTGACCGGGGAATGTAAGAAGGATGGCCGAGCGTGATCGTCCCCACATAGTCGTGCCCGCGCGACCGCAGCCTGAGCCGTTCTCAATCTCCGTTGCAGGGGGCGGCAACGATGGGACGAGTTTCGGCGGCGATCGACGCCAGCACGGCTCCAGCCTCGTCCAGGAGTATGAGACGGCCCTCGCGTCTGCACCCGACGCGCCGCCCACTCTCGGCACCTACATCTCGTTCGTCTCATTCCCCGACCTCGAACTCGCGCTCGAGAGCCTCGATGTCCAGCGCATTGGCGAGCAGCCCGAACTGGTTGCCGTTCGCGAAGTGAGCTCCGACGAGGGCGCGATCCAAGTCGCGACGGTATACATCCCGGAAGGCAAGAAGGAGTACTTCCTCAATCGCCTGATCCAATACGTCGAGTCAGCTGATGGGGCAGGCAGAGCGCGAAACGCAACCCTCGTGGAGGGCATCCAATCGATCCGCCGGGCAACTATTCGGGAGCTCTGGACAGACGCCGATGAGGATTACCCAGGCGATTCGTTGGCGGCGACATGGTGGGAGGTATGGCTGCGAAAGCGTGATGGCCATGAACTCCAACGGTTCACTGCTTTCGCTCTCGCGCATGGGCTGCGAACGAGTGAGCACTATCTGGGCTTCGGAGACCGGACTGTTGTCCTGCTGTACGCAACGGCCGACCAATTGGCACAGGCATTCCGCTCGCTGGACGACGTCGCGGAGCTACGAAAGCCTCACGACGTTTCTAACTACTTGATGGAGCTACCAGCCTCGGAGCAAGTGGACTGGGTAGACGATCTGCGTCAACGCATCGAGCACCCTGCGACCTCCGCTCCCGTCGTATGCATTCTGGATACTGGAGTGCAAGACGATCACCCACTACTCACAGATTCGATCTCCGAGTCCGATCTTCATGTCGTCGACACCCGATGGCCGCTGCGCCCCGTACATGGTCACGGCACAGAGATGGCAGGCTTGGCTCTGTATGGCGACCTTCAGAGCGCTGTCATCGACTCGACGACTATCAAGTTGCGCCACCGTTTGGAGTCCGTCAAGTTCCTCCCGGACCGCGGGAGCAACGATCGGGATCTTTACGGCGCGGTAACCGCTCGCGCCGTCGATCAGCCCGAGATCCAGGCGGCGGACCGCCTGCGAGTGTTCATGCTCGCAGTGACCGCGCCACGCCAAAACTCTGGGGCGGCGAGTGGATCGGCCACAAACGCGGATCCAGGCAAGCCGACCTCCTGGTCAGCGACGATCGACGCGCTCGCGTTCGGACGTGCGATCGACGACACGGATCCAAAGTTCACCTACCTCGATCGTGACGAACCGAGGAGGCCGCGACTTTTCGTGGTCTCGGCGGGCAACATCCGGGACGTTGGTGCCTCCGACGATCACTTGACTCGCAGTGATCTCGAGCCTGTCGAAGACCCGGGTCAGTCTTGGAACGCGCTCACGGTTGGTGCGTACTCCGCAACCGATGACATGGCTGGGGCGCCTTCGGGCTTCGCTGGCTACCATCCAATCGCGCCGCGAGGTGAGCTCTCGCCCGTCAGCCGAACATCGGTTCTGTTCGACCGCAAGAAGTGGCCGTTCAAGCCTGACGTCGTTGCGGATGGAGGCAATGTCGCGGCATCCCCGGATCGGACCGCCGTGGACACCCCGTCGAACCTCGCCGTGCTGACCACACGGTTCCGCAACCCTGGGGAGGGCCTTTTCACTACGACCCGCGATACTTCTGCCGCAACCGCCCACGTCGCAGCGATCGCAGCGGACATATACGCCGAGTATCCCGAGCTGCGCCCCGAGACGGTCCGAGCATTAATCGTTCACTCAGCCGAGTGGACGGATGCCATGCGCACACGCTTCGACACCGAGACGAGCAAGACTGCGCTGACGGCGTTGCTGCGCCGATATGGCATGGGGGTGCCTAATGCTGATCGGGCGCTCCACAGCG
Organism: Microbacterium sp. P2_F9; assembly: GCF_056403635.1. Lineage (NCBI taxonomy): Bacteria > Bacillati > Actinomycetota > Actinomycetes > Micrococcales > Microbacteriaceae > Microbacterium > Microbacterium sp. P2_F9. Next base: position 14,843 of record NZ_JBFUFC010000066.1, read on the forward strand.
CTACCGATGCGCTGACACTGGTCACCGAGGCGATGATCCATCCTTACCAACGCCAGGGCTCAAGCAATACCGGCACGACACGCGAGATGAACCTGCACAGTCTCCCCTGGCCCGCCGAACAACTCGAAGCCCTCGGAGAGACACGCGTGCGTTTGCGTGTCACGCTTTCGTACTTCGTCGAACCGAACCCCTCCAGCCGTGGGTGGACGGGCCGCTACCTCTATCCATCCCATGGTCTCCGATTCGCCACCCGACGGCCAGAGGAGAGTGTCGACTCGTTCCGTCAGCGGATCAATACACGCGCACGCATCGAAGGTGAGAGGCCACCGAGCCTCAACACCGAAGGCGGCTGGCTGTTTGGCAGCAACCAGCAACAGGCCGCCGGCTCGTTGCACACAGACATTTGGTCCGGGCCAGCAGTAGCGCTCGCCAGCAAGGGTGCAGTCGCCGTATACCCGGTTGCCGGGTGGTGGAAGAACCGCGCGCTGGCCGACCAGAGCGAACTCGGCGTGGACTACTCGCTTGTCATCAGCATCGAATCACCTGAGGCCGACGTGGACCTGTGGACGCCTGTCTACCAGCAGGTCCGCTCCGCAGTAGACATCACCATCTGAGGTCCTTGCTTCCACAGGCTCTCGCAATCTGCGATCCGATTCGTCCCACGCCCGCTGAGGGATCCCTAGGTGACGAGCCGTTCGAATCGCCTCGGGAATGTCATGCGAACGCGGTCCGCGATTTCAACATCATCGTTCCACCAAGACGCACTCTCTCTCGCAAGGTTGCACCAACGATGCGTCAGCCTGAGGTTTTCGATGTCGTCGCTCCCTCCGTCGCGAACACGCATGATGTGATCAATGGACGCGGCGAACGGGTCGACGGGGAGCGCCTCACGATCGATGGGGATGCCGCAGATCTGACAGGTCCAAGCGTCACGCTCAGCGACCGCGCCGAAGTGCTTCGTGTGCCTCGTCGGACGCACACCCCGTTGACTGGTCCCGTCGCGCTGGGGGCTGCGCCTCCTCTCCGCGATCGGCCTTGCACCGCGCGCAGCTGCATTTGAGGACGCGCCCGATCTCCGCCAGCTCCGACCGCCGACAAAGGACATGTGCCTCAGCGAAACTCTCACCCTGATGGATCGACGCAGTCTTCGCTTCCATGGTGAAGAAGAACCAGATCCTGTCGGGATCCTCTTCACCGCAGATCACGCATTGCCCGAGCCTTGCCATCCGTGTCATCAGGTTGCAGTCGGTGGAACACCACACGACGTTGCGGCGGTGCGAAGGAAACTGTTCATGGCAGCCCGGGCACGTGCGCCTAAGCGGCTCGCGCCGCTCACTCATTCATCTCTCCCGGCCCACACGACTCCGACATCGCACCGTGACATTCGGTCCCAGCGGGTGGCGCCTTCCGCCCGACGAGAAAGTCCCCGGGCACATGAGGCGATCCGGTCTCGCATGTCGCTATGAACTGGAGATCGGACTGGGTGCCATCGCGATGATGTACGCGGCAACGACTTCCGCTGGCAAACGTCCTYGCACCCCCACCTCGTGCCCGTTCTCGACTGCCCATGCTCGAACCTGCGCGGGAGCGGGACTAACTCCACTCGAAACGGCAGAGGAGGCCGCCGGACCGCCCGGCTTGACACTGCCGGGGGTTGACCGTGGAGCTGGGACAGAAATGCACGGAGGCTGGAGGTGCTCGAGCAGAATCGCGAATACGGCGGGGTGGATGATCCGCGTTCCGATGGTCGTGGCCTCAGTGAACTTGTTGGTGGGGTAGGGGTCGTCCGGTTGTGCGTCGGTGACGAGCAGGCTGGTGAGTCTCGAGACGCTGCTCGAGATGCGTACCCCGAGCGAAGCTGCCCGCGCTTCGAGTTCTGTTCGCTGTGCATCGTCGCAGCCGGTGAAAACGACCTTGTCACCCACCCGCAAGGGCTCGCCGTACTGCCAGTCGATGGGAAGGGATGTGAGCTGGGCGCTGAGTCGGGCTGAGCGCGCGGCATCGGCACGTCGGATGACAGCGGTGACGTGGCCTTCGGGAACGTCCAGGAGCGCAGCGAGTTCTTTGAGCTGCCCACGTTCATCTTGCGAGACCCGTCCGTCGTCGACCGCGCGGTGCGCGAGGGCAAGCATGAGGGCATTGTGTGCGGCTGCGATGTCGCTTGATGTCATGCGGTAGACCGTGACCAGTTCGGCGAGTTGAGCGGACTCGTCGGCACTGATCTCGCCATCTTCGAGCGCGTCGAGGAGTGTCTCAAGATATGCGGTGGCTCCTTCAGGGGCGCCCTCTTCCATCAGTTCCAGCAGGCTYACCTGTGTGATCTGCTCGACCAGCGAGGGCTCGGCAGGACGTGCAGCGGTGAACCGTCGCGGTCGACTATCGGCCGGCTGGAGATCGGTGACCCACCTGGTGGGAGGCCGCACCGGCCCCTTCGGCCATGTTGTCGTGCGCGCCGCCGCCGGCACCGACGCCAGCTCGTCAAGCGCCGGCACCCGACTGAAGCCCGTCATGTACCGCTCGAGCAGCTGAGCCGTCGCGCGCGCGTCACCCAACGCGGAGTGAGCACCCTCTAGGCGCACGCCGGTCGCCCAGCAGCAGTCCACAAGCCGGCGACGATCCAGGTCCGGCAGGTAGTGGCGGCTGGCTTCAAGCGTGCAGAGCGCCGCCACCCACGGCATGTCCCAACCGGCACGATCGAACTCAGCCCGGAGAAAGGCCAGGTCGAACGGGGCATTATGCGCCGTCACCGGCAATCCCGCGACCCGTTCCGCGATCTCGTTCGCGAGATCGCGGAACAACGGCGCATCGAGCACGTCCGCATCGGTGATTCCGTGAATGTGGGTTGCACCGACAGGGCCTTCAGGGTTGAACCGGGACGCCCACTCATCGACGACGACCCCACGGTCATCGACCCGAACTATCGCAATCTCGATCACGCGGCTTTGCCGAGGCGAAAGCCCCGTCGTCTCTACATCGAGCACCGCGAACGCGGGTGATCTCACCAGCGCCAACGGCTCCTCTGTCGGAGCCTGCCCGCTGCGCCGGCGCGCCGAAATCCAGTMGAACAGTCCCATATTCTCCCCAGTCGTTCAGCCGCACACCCAGTGCGGCGAGTCGGCAGTCAGACCTGCCCGGCTATCCCCAGCCCTGACCATACTTGCGATCGCTGACATCGCCACTTTGCCGCCGAGGAATGACCTCCTCGCTAAGCGATCGATGTTGGATCCCGTCAGTTCGTGGCATCCGATTTGCCCCTTCAAAGCTAGCGTGTGGTC